>CANTHI010000260.1 GCA_947653505.1 uncultured Eubacterium sp. | reverse complement strand
CCGTATCCGTCTCGTCTGCCTGTTTCATCTCCGCCTCCACTGGATTTTTTCGTGCTTGGCTCCTTTCAGATGCAGGCAGATGTAGGAAATCTCCACCTTTGGAATGTCGATCTGAAATTCCTGCTCCAGCTCATGGACTATGACCTTTGCCAGCTCATAGTCTTCATCCTCTGCCAGATTCTGTTTCCAGTTTTCATCATCGTCGATCACTTCGTTTTTCCGGATGCGGTTGATCGCGATGGAAAGATGGATAATGAGTCCTACGTATGAATTTTCCGTCAGCGTCAGTACTTTGTTATCTCCCATTCTCGTGATGCAGTCCATCACACGTCTTACTATATCGTCATTTAATATCTGTCCGATACTGCTCTTTTTCAAGGCACGGTATGCGGAAAAATCATAGCCGTCCTCGCCGTACACCTCCCGCATCATCTTCGTATCGATATTTTCATCAATAAATCCGCGGATGGCCCGTCTGTAATTTTCCTCGCTGCCGCTGATGGAAATACCACTGCCCGGCTTGCGGCTGACAATCAAGCCGTAATGCGCCAGCCATCCTTCCACAGCCTCCAGATCCGCGCTGACCGTCGCCTCGCTGACATCAAACTGGCTGCTGTAATAATACAGCTTGCGCAGCCCTTTTTCCTTTAAAATTTCCAGAATCAGGCGCTTTCTGCGTTCCTCGCGGTTGCTGACGTCATAATCATCCCCTGCGCTGCACAGGGCAAGCAGCCGTTCCTTTTCCTGTTCACTGCCTTCGATCCAGATCCCTACACCTGTCTTTGACATGAACTTTAGATGATAATCCTTTAACGCACCGTCTACGGATTCCAGCTCCCGCTGCACCGTCCGCCTGCTGACGCCGATCTGCTCTGCAAGATACTTTACGGAAACAGCAGCGGATTCTCGCAGCAATACCTGTAAAATCTGTTTCATCCTTGATGTTATTTCCATAATCATGTACCCCTTCTTTTTTATGTTCCTTTTTGATACAGCCCTTTTTTCATACAGCCTTTTTGATATAGCCCTTTTTTCATACAGTCCTTTTCATAAAACCGCTTTTCATACAGTCCTTTTCATAAAACCGCTTTTCATACAGCCCTTTTCATAGAACCGCTTTTCATACAGTCCTTTTCATAGAACCGCTTTTCATACAGCCCTTTTCATAGAACCGCTTTTCATACAGCCCTTTTCATAGAACCGCTTATGACAACTTTTATGACATAACCTTTTTTCAACTATAGTCCTGCTTTTTGGTTATCATCTGTAACAAGTTCAGGCAGGTCTTTGTACTCCGCTGCAAAGACCATATACTCCTTAAACTTTTCTGATCGGACATGCTACAGATTTCGTTTCTTTAAGTCTTCCACAAGCGTCTCATATTCCGGCGCCGCGAGGAAGTTGGTAATTAATACAAGCTCCGCATCCGGATTGCTGTGCGCCGCACGCTCTCCCAGCTCCTGATGTGTCACAACGATCTGCACATCTTTCGGAATCGAAGATACCGGCGTATGAATGACTTCGATGCCGGACAATCCCGCCGCGTTGATTTTCTTTTTCAATACCGTCGCACCCATCGCGCTCGAGCCCATTCCCGCGTCACATGCAAACGCAATTTTTCGGATTCTGCCGCCCGCGCCAGAGGAAGCCGCGCCTGCTGCAGGAGCCGGAGCCATGCCTTTGGACTGGCGTTTCATCGCGTCTTTTTTCGCCTGCGCTTCTTCCAGCGAGGTATCTTTGCCCATAAACTTTAACAATGGTACGGAAATCAGAAATGATACTGCCGCGGATAATAATACCCCTGCAAACAGCCCCACATAGCAGTGGCGTTCTGCCATCATCGTAATCGCGATAATACTTCCCGGTGATGCGGTCGATACAAGGCCGACATCAAACAGGCTGAAACATAACACACCCGTCATGCCGCCTGCAATAGCTGATAACAGTAAAAACGGATTCATCAGTATGTATGGAAAATAAATCTCATGGATACCGCCTAAAAAGTGGATAATCACAGCGCCTGGAGCGGAACTCTTCGCGCTTCCTTTTCCCGCGATACAGTATGCAAGCAAAATGCCAAGCCCAGGACCCGGATTTGCTTCCAGCAGGAAAAATATGGACTTTCCGGCTTCCTGCACCTGCTGGATGCCGAGCGGTGAAAAAATGCCCTGATTAATCGCGTTATTTAAAAACAGTACTTTTGCAGGTTCGATTAAAATGCTGACTAATGGCAGCAGACTGTGATCTACCAGAAAACCTACGCCCGCGCTCATCGCGGAAGTCAGGCCGTTAACAAGCGGCGTAATGCCGACCATCGAAAGCAGCGCCAGAATCCCGCCTATAATACCGATCGAAAAGTTATTAATTAACATCTCAAATCCTGCCGGAATATGCCCATCCATCACCTGGTCAAATTTTTTAATCACAAGCGCAGATACCGGGCCTACAACCATCGCGCCTAAAAACATCGGATTTTCCGAAGCTACAATCACACCCATCGCCGCAATCGCACCTGTCAGCGCGCCACGATCACCGGCAACGACCCTGCCTCCGGTATACGCGATTAATAACGGCAGCATAACATGGGACATCGGATTGACCAGCTGCGCAAACGCAGCATTCGGGATCCACCCTTTCTCGATAAATAACGCTGCAATCAGCCCCCACGCAATAAAAGCGCCGATATTCGGCATCACCATGCCGCTTAGAAATCTTCCAAAAGTCTGTACTCTCTCTTTCATAATCACACCTCTTTTTTTCTTTGCAACTTATTTCCTGATCCTTCACGGCTGGCCAGCCATTTCGTGGTTCCGGATTCCTGCTGAGTCTATTATACGTTGCACTGCCCACCAGTTTCAAGCAATAGAAAAAGAGATTTGGCACTAAGAGTTAATGCCAAATCTCCTGTTTTTTATGCAAACTGTCCAAATATAACGTCTGCTTTGTTTCGCTTCATCCTATCAGTTCCGCGGTACAGCTTGCAAATCCGTCCCTTTGATCTCATATTGTGAAACATCTTTCATCTTGATCAGCGGAGCCCCATCAGGATCATCCGATACGGCTGGGACTAATCCCTCGATCACATACTGGCGGATGACCTTATTCTCTGAATCTATACCCTTTTCCTGCCGCAGCTCCTCCAGACATGCATTTAAGATCTCAGACGTATACGGTTCCAGGGCAATTGCCGATTCAAAAAAATCCAAATGGCTCAGCTCCCACCTGTCAAAGAAACCCCGGTCATCCGCATGGTTTCCGCCCGGACTTTCATAACAGAACTTTATCTTATTTCTCTCGGAACCCTCACCCAATACGACCGACAGCTTTCTTTCCCTGAAATAGTGCACTTTATTCTCTGTCTCCTCCATATCGTGCCAGGTGCCCCTGCCATCTCCGTACTGCCACAAAAATTTTCCTCCCTGAATTTCTTCCGGAATCGTAACGTTTTCGATTGGTATATCAACAAAAAATGTTAAAGCGCCGTTTGTATTTACAAGAATTTCCTTCGCACTATCCCCATGAATCACTAAAGATATTCTGGCTTTGGCCAGATTGAGCTTTTCCATCATTTCCGATCCCTGTAACTTCGGAATAATCGTAGCGTCGGCTGTCCATTGCGGCAATTCCGGCAGTTCTTTATAAAATTCAGACTGCTCCGACAACTCCTGCTCATTATAACTCATGTGGATTTCATAGCCCTGCACAGTCATGGCCGGAAGCTTCATCTGAATGCAGAACGGCTGACCCTGTTTGTCCACAGCCCTGTGATTCAGATAATATTCCGTATACTGGCGGACGACTTCCTGCTCCCACAGATAAATACCACCGTACACTCCCTGCCGGCATTTCCCTCTTTATCCACATAGCGGAAACGCAGTTCCTCCACATCCGATACGCGTGCGCCTGTCAGGGCGCCAGACCTGTAACCCGTTCCGAGGGCAAGCTCTATTTCATCAAGCCAGCCTGCAGATCCTTCAAAAGACATCTGCATTTGTAAATCCTGCTGGATTTCACTGATTTTTAATTCGTCAAAGTCTACAACTGAATGCCAGTATGATTTTGCATCTTCGATCGTATTACCGGCAACAACGACTGTAGATTCTGTCGTAATATCTTTGAGCGCTTCTTCCATGACAGGCACCGGGATTCCGTTGTCAGGCTCTTCCGCATCCGTACCGGAGCCCGTGCCTGAACCGGTGCCCGTACCTGTGCCGGAACCTGTACCTGTACCAGAGCCCGTGCCTGAACCAGTGCCTGATCCGGAACCTGACCCAGAACCCGTGCCTGTGCCCGTACCTGACCATGTACCCGGACTGGACGTACCTGTGCCTGTATTCTGCGTCTGATCTGAAGATATCTGCACATCCTCTTTTCCTGCCTGCACACCTGACGACGTTCCGTCCGGCTGTTTTATGGAGATCCGCTGATCTGTCAGATTGCTGATCACCGCTTTGATCACTTTTGCCGCAAGACTTATGATGCTGCTTTCCGCGCCTTTTTCAAATTTCAGCGACGCTGCCGCATGAAGCGTCACATCCAGCCTCGTTTCCGATACGATCTGCGTATCCGCCGCTGTCTGATCTACCGACACAGGCAGATCCGCCTGCGGTATGCCGGATACAGACAGCTTCATTTTGGACTGGATCCGGATCACTTCCACCGCTCCATTCACCTGCAGCTTTACATCTGAGTCTGCCTGCGGAAGCGTAATTTGTTTTACCCGCGCACCCGGACTGACAATCATACGGGCCGCTTTTGCCGTCATATGGATCACATTGCCTGCCGCCTTTTCTATCCACGTATCCGGCTTCACCGCACGGATCTCTATGGACTGGAACACGCCGCTGTTTTCAATATCCGCGGCAGGAGCGTCCACAATCAGGCTGACAGACGGATACGCGCCTGCCGGAATCACAAATTTTACGGCATCCGAAGACACCAGCATAAGCTTTTTCAGGCTGGAGTTTAATAACGCCTGTTCCAGCTGCTCCTGCGTGGATACCTCCGCTTCTGTAACCGGCGCCTGCGGATCCTGCGCAGGATCCGCTGCTGCTATCACATTCACCCTGCATCTGACGGTTTTGGTCGTATGTTTTTTTCTGGATGTTGTCTTTAACACCGCTTTTACCGTCGTCCTCCCGACTGCATTTCCCTGAATCTGAAAGCTTGTTTCTGTCTTTCCTGATACCGCCGCGATGCCTGCATCGTTTGTGGAGATCTTTTGAATCTTCCATCCTGCTGTATTGTTTTTCAGCGTCATGCGGTTTTTCTGCCCGGCCTGCAGCGTCTTAAACATGGTACGCATGCTTAAGACGGCTTTTCTGCTGCCGCTGCCCGATCTGATGGCAGAAAAGAAACGGCCGCCGCGATTGATAAGGAAATGTCAAGCGCTTTTTTGCACAGCTGTTTTCTGCCTTTTCCTGCGTATGTCTGCCATTTGCAGCGTAGACTTTTTTGTTTCATTTCTGGCTCCTCCTTTATGATTGGAAGAGGTCACTGACCCTCTTCCCGCTTCTGGCATTATATCATGAAAGGGAGCATTTTTTTATCTGTCTGCATAGAATGCACTTTTTTCAGCATTATTTGAATGTGGGCAGAATGGCAATGCACTAATTTAATTAGATGAGTGCAACATTTACATTTCGTAATATGTATATTTTGGCTATCCGGACGCTGGATGAGGGAAGCAGCCCTGTTTCATTGTTCCGGTTTCCCTCATCCAGCAGTTATATGTAACGTCTTAGAAAAA
>CANTHI010000259.1 GCA_947653505.1 uncultured Eubacterium sp. | reverse complement strand
TTCCCCAAGGAAAGTTTAGCGAGTTTCTAAGGGCAGGAGGAGAAGAAAGAAGGAGAATGCTGGAGAGACTTTTTGGATTAGAGAGATATGGAAAGGAATTGGATGAAAAAATAGCAGGGGCACTCAATAACAAGAAGGAAAAATGCCAATTTTTGCAAGGCAATTTGGAAGCGCAGGGAGACATAACAGAAGAAGAGTTAGAAAGAAGGGAGGAAGAAAAGGACATTCTGGAAAAAGAATTATGGGATACAAAGAAAGAGGAGGAGAGGGCAAAAGCAGAATATTGGGAATGTGAGGAAGTTTTTTCTCTTCAAGTGGAAAAAGAAAAATGGATGGAAAAGGAAAAGTCTTTGTCTCAAAAAGAAGAACAGATAGAAAAAAAGAAAAATCAGGTAAAAAATGGAAAAAGGGCAGAGGGGCTTCTCCCTCTGCTTTTTGGCTATCAACAGTTGGAAAGGGAGAAGGAAGAGATTGACCTAGAGATTGAAAAAATGGAACAAAAGAGAACTCTCCTTTATAGTAAAAAGGAGGAGGAAAAAGACAATTATATTCAACAAAAAGAGCAAAAAGAAAGGGAAGAGCCTAGGTTAAAAGCTCAAATACAAGAAATAGAGGAATGGAAGAAGGAATGGGAGAGACTTCCAGTTTTAAAAAAGGAAGAAAAACTTTTGGAAAGGGAAAGGAGGAAGGGAGAAGAAAAAAAGGAAGAGCTGAAAAAGAGAGGGGAACAACTATACAGAAATAAGAAGGTTTTATTTGAGAGAAAGGAGAAAATGGAACAAGAAAGAAGAGAGCGAACAATAGGTAAAGATTTTAGGGAAAAAGTAGAAGAAGGAATAAAGCTTTCCACATTTCTTCAGTCTCTGGAGAAAGATTTATGTGAAAAAAGAAAGGAAAAAGAGAAAATACAGAGGGAGATAGAGGAGGTTCAGAGGGAAAAAAAAGAGGAAGAAGAGAAGGAAGAGAGATGGAGAAGAAAACAAGAAGAGCTTTTGCGAAAGGAAGGGGAGTTAGAGGAAGACATTAGAAATATTCAAATTCATCGATTACGAAGGGAATTGAAACAAGGAAGTCCTTGTCCAGTATGTGGTTCTGTCCATTATAAGAAAAACAATGAAGAAAACATACAAGAGATAGATTGGTCAGAGGCAGAGAAAGAAGGAAAAAAAGTGAAAGCTTCCTTATTAAAAAATAGTGAGGAAGGAAAAGAATCATGTCATATCTGGAATTATGTTCAGATGGAAGATAAAAAATGGTATGCAGTAGATGTAACATGGAATGATGTAGTAAGCAGCCAAAATATAAGTACAGATTGGTTTTTAGTTGGTTCAGAAACAAAGGTTAAGGGAGTACCATTTGAAAAGAATCATATTATTTCACATGAAAGGCTTGGAGTAGTTTATGAGGGATGGCCTGAGTTAAGTAAAAATGCATACCAAGCACAGGAAGAATAGAGAAGCCAAAAGGAATTGAAAAGCACAAAATAAAATGAGAAGCCAAAGGTTCTAATCACTATATAATGGTTAGGGCCTTTTAATACATACAACAGCAGATACCATACAAACGAAAAAACTACAGAAACACAAAACCAAAAATACAAATCTACACACACAACATATAAAAGATAAGATTAAAAACAAAGGAGGAAAAGAATGGACAGTGTACAGGAAGCACATATTGCAGAAGAAAAAAATGCGGGCCATAAAAAAAGTTTTTATTCCATTCATACATTTGAAATACGGATGCCATTAAGTCCGGACAATCAAAGAAGATACGAACTGTTTTTGGAAAAATACTGTGTACATAATGAAAAAAGAACGAATTACCGGAACCGGCTGTATTTTAGCTACTTCCAGTATTGTCAGAATTACCAGTATGCTAACAATTTCACCTGTTATGATAATGAAAATCTTTTCAGACTGGGAATATCAGATATTTGTATGGTGAAAAAAAATTATCTTTTATATGGGACATATATCTGTAATGTTGAATACAGCATTACTTTCCGTGTAAATCCAAGAATACTTCTGGATTTTCCTGATAATAAATATATCCGTATTGTTCCATGCGATGAGCTGGAAAATATTATGCCTGCATTAATCAGTGTATTCAAACCATACGGCTTTCAGCAAAATGATCTGGAAAGGGCTTTTATAAAAAGACTTGACATATGCGCAAATATTAATCCGGGCGATCAGTATCTGGCAGAAAAATATTTAAAACTGCTGTGTAAAGGAGGATTTTACATGGGGCTGCGTTCCAGGTTTATGCCTGTAAGCCCAAAATCACACAGGCGTATGCATCCGCCAAATGAAGTCCGTTTTATCAACCGGTCAGCAGACAGTTATACATTAGAAACATTGTCTGTTTATCTCAAGCATCCTCAAATGCTGGAACACAGTGCCCGCTACGATGCAGGGGAAATAGAACGTGCAAAAGGGCAGATTCGCTTTGAACTGCGTACCTGCAGCCGTAAAAATATTTACCTCAGAAAAAAATATGGCTGCGATGTCCCGACAGACCTGATCAGTTCCGCAGAAATAATAGGATCGGATATTTTCACAAAATATCTGGAAGGTCTGTATGGAAAAGGGAAATTTGTGAAATACAGCAGGGCAGTCGAACTTATTGAAAAAGCCGAAAACCACCACAGAGCCACGAAAGACACCATGATACAGATGGTAAATCAGGCGCGGAATACAGATCTTTCAGATGCATATGGTATCCTGCCGCCAGAGAAAATATTCTGTTTTAGAAAATATTTTAATGATCTTGGGATATCGCCAATTACGCTCCGTGATTCCTGGAAAGCAGATTTCTTTGAAAATCCTGTCGTCTATATCAGGACACATAACGTAAATGACTAGCAAAAAAGCCAGCCCATAACAATTCTGTAATATGCAAATCTTATCATGAGCATAAAAAATATATAATATTCAGAAAGGAATCCATTATGCATCCAATATCTGATAATGACTCTTATATGACAGTAAATGAATTTTGTGAAAGGCTGCAAATCAGCACTTCCACAGCATACCGGATGATAAAAACGCAGCAGATTCCTGCAATCAGATTCGGCAGGAGGTACAAGATTCCACGCAATATATTTGATCAGCTGAATCCCAGATACTTATAAAAATCCGTCTGGCTGCATTTTGAAATATATATTAACCCTCTGTAATAATACAAAAAGCCAATAAAAGGAGGAATACAAAATGGCAGCAGATGTTGAAAGTATGTTTTACACGGGGGAAAAACCGTGGCACGGGCTGGGTGTAAGGATTCAGGAAGCGCCGACATCAGAAAAAGCGTTATGGCTGGCAGGCCTGGACTGGCAGGTGCTGCAGAAAGACATTTATACCGAAGGCCGGATTCAGGTGCCCGGATACAAAGCGAATGTCAGGGATTCAGACGGGCAGGTGCTGAGTGTGGTGACGGACCGGTACAGGGTAATCCAGAACAGGAAAGCGTTTGCTTTTACGGATGCACTGCCTGGAAAAGGTGTCCGCTATGAAACCGCCGGATCACTGCAGAAGGGGAAAAAGGTATGGATGCCTGCAAGGCTTCCAGAGGAATATATCATTACGGGGGAACGCATTTCACCATACCTTGTATTCAGCAATACGCATGACGGCTCAGGGGCGGTACGGGTTGCTGTGACACCAATCAGGGTGGTATGCAACAATACACTGAACCTTGCGCTGAATACCGCAAAGCGCAGCTGGAGCATGAACCACACAGGGGATATCAGTGGAAAAATGCAGGAGGCTGCTGATGCACTTTTCCGCGCAGAGGAATATATGGATAAACCCGGCAGGGAAATTGAAGCTCTGAGAAATTCTGAACTTACAGACCAGCAGGTAAAAGAATATATAGAAATCCTCCTTCCGATGGAAAAGGAGCCGACACTGGCACAGGGCAGGAATACACTCCGGCTGCGGAGGGATATGGAGCGGCGTTATTATGATGCGCCTGACCTGCAGAAAGTTGGAAGCAACGCCTACCGTTTTATCAATGCGGTATCCGACTTTGCGACACACAGCAGCCCCCTGCGCAGGACGGCTAATTACAGTGAAAACCTGTTCAGCCGCACAGTTGACGGCAACCCGCTGATTGACAGGGCCTGCCAGCTTGTAAAATCTGCCTGATATAAATGTCAGGGATTGAAGGAAAGTGAGGAAAATACCATGTATGAAAAGATACCGACAGCAGGAACGGACAGGGAGGAATGGCTGCGGCTGAGAAAAACAGGGATCGGCGGTTCAGATGCAGGCGCCTTATGCGGACTGAACCCGTACAGCAGTCCGATGAAAGTGTTTTATGATAAGACAGCAGATGAAATTGAAGAAACAGACAATGAAGCTACCCGCATCGGGCATGATCTGGAAGATTATGTTGCAAAGCGTTTTACGGAAGCAACCGGCTTAAAGGTAAGGCGTTCCAATTATATGTACCGCAGCGTGGAGCATCCGTTTATGATCGCAGACGTGGACAGGCTTGTGACCGGCGAAGATGCCGGTCTGGAATGCAAGACTGCCAGCGCATACAATGCCGGTAAATGGAAAGACAGGAATATCCCGCTTCATTAGAAGCAGATCGAACAGGAAGTGAAGCTGTTCATGAAAGACCATGAACGCGCGGCCAGTGACAGATACCGCATTACATGGAGCAATGTCTCATCGCAGAGGCTGGATGCAAAACGCCTCAGAGAGGAACTGCCTGAAATCTACAGGGATTATATACAGGTATCCAGTTACAGACGTTTTACGGTCAGGGCAGCATAAGAACGGATGCTGTTTCTGCCAGGCCGTTACATTTCATAAGCAGGAGCGCACATTACAGCGTTTCCTGCTTATTTTAATGCCAGAAAGCAGATACAAAGGAAAGGAACCGGTTATTATGGAAAAACAGATACGGCTGCTGCGGGCAGATGAAATCGAATGCCGGCCTACATCAGTAAGTGAAAACGGACTGGATATCCTGTTATATAAAGACGCAAGGGTGGACCAGCGCATTCTGGATGAAACCTTCGGGAAGTTCGAATGGCAGCGGACCCATCAGTGTATCAATGGGAACCTGTACTGCACCGTGGAAGTGTATGATGCAGAATCCGGACGCTGGGTGGCCAAACAGGATGTAGGCACTGTCAGGAATTATGAAAAAGAAAAATCGCAGGCATCTGACAGTTTCAAAAGGGCCTGCTTTAACTGGGGGATCGGCAGGGAACTGTATTCAGCCCCATTTATATGGGTATCCTCCAAAGATGCAGAGATCAGAAAGAAGGACGGGAAGCATTACTGCACTGACCGTTTTTCCGTGGCATCCATCGGGTATGGCAGTGACAGGGAAATCATTTCGCTTGCAATCATAAACAATACCCGGAACGGGAAGCTGGTTTACCAGCTCAGTCCCGCAGCAGATGCATCCGGAATCCTGAATGATGAAAGCGCACAGACAAAAACCGCCGAACCATATCCTGCATCCGGAATTACAGACCAGCAGATGCATAACTTACAGTCTGAACTGCAGCGTACGGGTGTCACAATAGATACTGTAAAGAAAAGATATGGTTTTGAAGAGCCGCAGAATATATCAGCGGAATTATACCAGAAGGTAATGAAAGCACTTGGAAAAACAAAATCTGCTGGAAGTGCAGCATAAGATAGATCACATACTTATGTTAAGCCAGAGAAAGGAAAAATCTATGGAAACAGAAAATATAGCCATGAATTATGAGCAGTTTTTAACGCTTCTTACAGAATCCCTGCAGAAAAAATTGGGT
>CANTHI010000258.1 GCA_947653505.1 uncultured Eubacterium sp. | reverse complement strand
CGAAATCGGAAAAAGGCTGGCGAAAGAACTGGGCTATAAATTGTATCCAGCAGGTAACAGGAAAAGAAGGGACGATTCTGTTTCCGGTGTTTTCGTGGAGCTTTTGCAGAAAGGAAGGATTTGATTATGTACATACAAAAGGAGAAACAGGTACTTTTTCAAACTGGGTCATGCAAAACAGGAAAGATTTTGTAAGGACAAGACATCCGATGTATTCTTTTATGGTCTGGGGAAAAGATGCAGAGCTTCTGAAAGCGATGGACAATCAGGATGCGTGGGGAATCTGTTCCCCGTTCCATTATCTGCATGAAAATCATGCGAAACAGGTTTTGTTTGATATCGAAGCATATCAGGGACTGACATTTGGACATTATGTGGAACAGGCGGTAAAGGTTCCATACAGATATTCCAAATATTTTTCCGGAAGATATGTGGATGAAAAAGGAAGGGCAGAGGTAAGGATGTATTCCATGTATGTCAGAAAAGCCGGCGTGGATGTGTCATGCGGTGTGCGGAATGAATTTCTGATACATCATGGCGCAGCCGTGCAAAAGGAGTGGCAGAAAAGTATGATTACGGTTGCTGATCTGGCAGCGTGTTTTCCGCTTCTCTGGGATGATATGGCAAATCAGAATGGCAGGAATACACTTGTTTTTCGTAATCATGACGACAGACTATGAAATCAGTGGAGAGCACACAGATGAGATTGTGGGATTATATCAAAGCTTCCAAAACGTATCTGATTGCTGAAATGTCAGCCAATCATGCGGGAAGTATAAAAAGAGCGAAAGAAATTATTCATGCGGCAAAAGAATCTGGCGCCGATTGTATCAAAATCCAGACTTATACGCCGGATACGATGACGATAGACTGCGATACACAATATTTTCGTATTACAAAAGGCACCTGGGCAGGGGAAAATCTATACCATCTGTATCAGAAGGCATATATGCCCTGGGAATGGCAGGCAGAGCTGAAAGCTGAGGCAGACAGAATCGGGATTGATTTTTTGTCCACGCCGTTTGACCGTTCTGCAGTCGATTTTTTAGAAGCGCTCGGTGTGGAATTTTATAAAATTGCTTCTTTTGAAATCGTGGATATCCCGCTGCTGGAATATACAGCATCAAAAGGAAAGACAGTCATTTTGTCTACGGGGATGGCAACGCTTGGAGAGATTGAAGCCGCGGTGAATGCCATAAGAAGCATGGGAAATGAGCAGATTGTACTGCTGCGGTGTGCCAGCGCATATCCGGCGGTTACGGACGGAATGAATCTGCGTACCATGATCCATATGCGGGAGACATTTCATGTGCCAGCCGGCCTGTCGGATCATTCGATGGGCTCGGCAGGAGCAGTGACCGCGGTTGCACTGGGAGCCTGTGTGATTGAAAAGCATTTCTGCATCAGCAGAGAGACAGACAGCCCGGACGCTTCCTTTTCCATGCAGCCGCAGGAATTTCGTCAGATGGCCGCAGATATCCGGCAGGCAGAAAAAGCAGCCGGAAGCATACAGTACGGGCCGTCCACACAGGAACAGGACAGTATGATTTTCCGGCGTTCTGTATTCTGTGTGCAGGACATCCGGAAAGGAGAAGCGCTTACGGAACAAAATGTAAAAGTGATCCGTCCCGGATATGGGCTGGAACCTTCCCGTTATCATGACATACTGGGGCAGCGTGCGTTGTGTGATATCAAAAGAGGAACACCGTTAAAATCAGATCAGATAGGAAGAACGGAATAAAGACGCAGGAGGCGCTATGGGATATTTGAAAAAAGCAGAGCCACAGGACGCGGAGCTGCTGTTTCACTGGGCAAATGAAGAAACGGTAAGAAAAAATTCGTTTTCATCCACGGTCATTTCTTATGAGGAGCATACCCGGTGGTTTGCCCGGATACTGTCCTCGCATGATACCGTACAGTATATTTATCTGGATGATGAAGGGCCTGCCGGACAGATCCGCGCAGATGTACACGGGCAGGAAGCCGTGATCAGCTACAGCATCTGCGTAGAGAAAAGATGTATGGGATATGGAAAGGATATGCTGGGGCTGCTGCAGGAAAAAATCAGGCAGGATTATCCACAGATCAGGAAGCTGACTGCAAAAGTAAAGCCTGAAAATATCGCTTCGCAAAAAGCATTGATGGATATGGGATATGCAGAAAAATACGATGTCTTTGAGCTGGAGACAGGGGAAGATGAGGCTGTCCCTAAGACAGAAATCTGTGCGGGGGGGGGGTATTGTATCTGACAAATAACCGTAATGCGCTCGGGCTGTATGACTGGCTGCGCAAAAAATGTCCGGTCAGTCTGTACAGCGGCCGTCTGCAGCTGTGCCAGCTAAAGAAATTACAGCCGGAGCTTGTAGTCAGCTATAATTACAGCTATCTGATAAAAGAAGAGATGATAAAGTATATGAAAGGGAATATCGTGAATCTGCATATTTCTTATCTGCCGTGGAACCGTGGTGTCTCCCCGAATCTGTGGAGCTTTATTGACAATACACCAAAAGGGGTAACGATTCATCAGGTCAGCGCGGAGTTTGACAAAGGAAAGATTCTGTATCAGAAGCAGTGTTTTTTTGATCCGGAGACAGAGACGTTTGAAACCGCATATCAGAAGCTGAATCAGGCAGTGACCGCGTTATTTATGGAAAAGTGGGAGGAGATCCATTCCAGCCGGTACATCCTTTTTGAGCAGGAGGGAGCGGGAAGCAGCCATACAAAGAAAGATTTGGAGACATTTCAGGCGCAGACGGGCATCCTATGGGAAGAAAACATTGCCCGGTTTTTACGCCGGTATCAAAAAATGAAAGAAACAGGCAGGGAATAGCTATGCTGTATATCAGAACAGATATGAACCAGGTGATTGCTACAGGACATCTGATGCGCTGCCTTTCGGTTGCGGAAGCAGCGGCGGAGGCAGGAGAAGAGGTGACATTTATCCTTGCAGATGGACAGGCGGAAAAACTGGTCCGTGACAGGGGATTTTCTACTGTCGTACTTCATACAGCCTGGGACCATATGGAAACGGAAGCCAATGCGCTGCGTGAAATAATTACAGGGAAACGGACGGAACAGACGCCGCAAAAAATCTGTAAGGATGGCGGGACGGACATGATGCTGATTGACAGCTATATGGTCACGCCGCAGTATCTGCGGATGGTTTCCGGATTTGTAAAAACAGCTTATATAGACGATCTGGGTGCAGCAGATTATCCGGTGCATGTGCTGATCTGTTATGCGAATTACTGGAAAAAATATTATGATCCGCAAAGATGCCGGCATACATACCAGTATACAAAACTTCTGGCCGGTACAAAGTATGTGCCTTTAAAAAAATCATTCCGTAACAAAAAGAAAAAAGAAATCCGCCAGCGTGTGGAAAATCTGCTGCTTCTTTCCGGAGGAACAGACCGCTATGGGATTCTGGAAGGTCTGCTGGAACGGCTGTGCCGGGAAGGATACAGGAATATTGATGTTATATGCGGACCTTACTATGAAGAATATGACAGGGTGAGTCTCCGGTTTGGACAGTATGCCAACATTCGTTTTTATCAGGCAGTACAAAATATGGAAGATTTTATGATGCGGGCAGATGTGGCAGTGTCCGCGGGAGGGACGGCCCTGTATGAGCTGTGTGCCTGTGGGACACCGGTGATTTCTTATTCATTTGCGGATAACCAGCTGGATAATGTACTGCAGTTTCAGCAGGATGGGCTGATGGACTATGCCGGCGATGTGCGTGAGGGGGATATTTTTGACAGGGTGGCGGCTTTGATGAAAGAATATGACAACGATTATGCATTACGCAAAGAGAGGTCGGAAAAAATGCAGCGGCTGGTAGATGGGAATGGAGCGGTGAGAATTGTGCAGGAACTGATTACGCTTTGTCAATAATCTGACAGACTGGAGAATGACAAAGAACAGACGGTTACAGAAGGGCAGATGAATGATCCTGGGAGGGGTTGTGATAGTATGGACAGGTTATATGATGGAGAATATTTATGAAGTACCTGAAGTTGATGCGGATAAAACACTGGATAAAAAATCTGTTGATTTTTTTCCCGATTGTATTTAATGGCCAGTTTTTGAATATGCATGTCTGTATCCGGGTATGTGCAGGATTTATTGTGTTCAGTCTGACTGCGTCATTTATTTACATATTTAATGATCTGAAAGATGTGGAAAGAGACAGGAAAAATCCGGCAAAACAAAACCGTCCTTTGGCATCCGGTATGGTGACAGAGAAGCAGGCGGTTATATTGATGGGAATACTGGCATCCGTTGTGGCAGCATTTGCTTTTTTTAGCAATTTTACCTGGAGATTCTGGGCTTGCATGGGATGTTATCTGTTTATCAATATTGCTTATAGTATGGGAATGAAAAATATTCCCATTGTGGATATTGTGATTTTAAGCAGCGGGTATCTGTTGCGATTATACAGTGGAGGAGAGCTGGCAGGAGCGGGGATATCAGACTGGATGTTTCTGACTGTAATGGCAGCATCCTTTTATCTTGGATTTGGTAAAAGGAGAAATGAAATGCTCCGGTATGGTGACAGGGGCAGGAAGATACTGGAGAAGTATACAGTAGATTTTCTGGATAAAGGTGTACAGATGTTTTCAACGCTGACCATAGTATTTTATGCGCTGTGTTGTGCAGATAAAAATACGGGTGTGGCCCGCAGGGGAGTCAGTCTGTTATGGAGTGTTATGATCGTGATTCTTGTATTGCTGCGTTACAATCTGCTTCTGGAAGATGCGGGGGGGGGTGACGGCGATCCGGTAGAAATGCTGTGTGGGGATAAGGTGATAGCTGGTCTGGTCATTTTCTATGCGGTATCCGTTCTGGTATTGATTTATCACTAAGAAACTAAGAAGCAGTTCAGATAACATATGGAATTGTAAAAGAACTGTATAGTTTGGGAAGGGGAAGATATATCATGGAGAAAATGATACAGTCTGACGTAAGAAAGCAGATATGGAAGATGATTCTGGCAGCGTCATGTTCCGTGCTTTCGTTTCATCAGATACTTACCGGTTATTATACGCTGCAGAATATTTTGCTAACACTGGCAGCCGCGTTTTTGTGTGCGTATTGGTTTGCAACAAAAACGTGGGAGGAAAATTCTGGATATATCGGGCAGAATATCCGGACTTCTGTTATTATCCTTATTCTGGTATCCTGTACGGTCTGGAAAGAATATCAGAGCAGTGCCGGGGTACGCAGGGACAGCCTTAAGGTGCAGATGCCGGTGAACTTTTTCCGGATCAGGTGGTACCTGTTTTCCATAGTTTTTTTGTGGTATTTTGCTGTCTGGCTGTACAGAAGGATGAAAGATTTGCTGCAGAATATATGGAGCCAGCTGGATCAGCTGGACAGAAAGACATATGCAGGTCTGACAATAGCCCTGGGTATGATCATAGCTTTTGCGTATTTGTTTCAGCCCATGTGGTATTTGCAATATGACCGGGTGTATTCGGTTGATTCCGGCTGGTGTTTTCATTCCATATATCCACAGGCTGCCTATTATGATATCAGGCATCCAATCCTGAGTCTGGTTACATTTCCGGTCTGGGCGGTTACTGACAGTTTCCTTTCCTTTTGCGCACCGGAAAATCTGAGAGAAGTACTTTGTGCGGTTTTTATACAGTTTTTGAATGTACAGCTTTTATTGTTTGTGGGATTGATTTTAAGGATCATTACCAGAAGCCGTCTGGTATTTTTACTGTATATGGCTTCATTTCCTACTATGCTGTTTTCCATGTCATTAGAAAAATATCAGATATGTATATTCTGGCTTGTATTATATGTATATCAGGTGTG
>CANTHI010000257.1 GCA_947653505.1 uncultured Eubacterium sp. | reverse complement strand
TGTATACCGGACCGGTGATCCTTCCCAGAGTATTTCCGCCAGAAACCGGGAGAAGAGGATCCATCAGATGGAGGAAGTTATCCGGGCCATTGTCCGGACAAAAAGCCGGAACAAAGAAAAAACAGAGGCCGGAAAGGAATACTGGTACCGTAAGCTCGTATCGGTAGTGACGGATTATTACGTGACGGCATGTTTCAGATGCCGTGACAGAAAACGGGGAAGAAAGACAGCGCGGGGATTCACCAGGGAGCTGCGGCAGACAGACGGGGAGCTATATCAAAGAATCAAAAGCCGTTACCGGCTGTTTGCTGTCATGAGTGTGTGCCGCTGCAGTGAGCGGGATTTTGAGAGAATACGGAAATGGAAAGATTTCTTTTTATTAAGACACTGACAAAAAGCGTGCTGCAGCAAATGTTTATCATTCCGGCAGCGGCTGTGTATTATAAGACCAGGGTGCGGAAAAAAGGCGCATATCATCTGGTTGTCTGCGGACATATCGGAGACTTTTTGTACACGATGGGATATGCGCGTGCGTTTCAGAAAAAACACAATATCAAAAAACTGCGGATTGTAAGCGTGGAAAGATTCCAGGAGCTGGCGCGGCTGTATCCGGGTGTCAGCTGTGAATATCATACGGTTTCTGGAATTGGGATGCGTCTTTTATGTATCGCGAACAGGTACGCATCCGGGCAGCAGCTGTTTCACACATGGAAAGACTGCCGTATCATAGAGCCGGCAAATGGCTTCGTGATGGGCTTTGATTTTGCAAAGCAATTTCCACAGCTGAATCTGAAAAACTGTATCTGTCAGGGGGCGCTGGGACTGCAGCCGGACAGCAGGTTTGAGCTTCCGGCAGGAACCCGGAATAACAACAGCCACAAGGTTTCATTTCGCAAAAAGGTGCTGCTTTGCCCTTATGCGCAGGCAATTTCTTATGATCAGACAAAACAGCTGTCTGAGCTGCTTGCCCGCAGGCTGCTGGCAGAAAATTACGAGGTGTATGTAAACGCGCCGCAGGGGCGGCAGCTACCAGCCGGTACAAAAGCGGCGTACGGCAGCTTAAAAGTATGGTATGAAAATCTGGGACAGTATGAAGCCGTAATTGGTATCCGCAGCGGTCTGCTTGACCTTGCCGCGTTTTCAGGCTGCAGGGTGGCGGCATTGTATCCGCCGGCATATGGTCTGACGGCATTTTATGATCTGCGGCAGACCGGAATGCCCGGATCCGGAATATTTCAGTATGAGCTGACAGGCAATATGGAAGACGATATCGATGCGGTCGCGGCAGTCTGGCGAAGATCAGACAGGCAGCCGGACAGTTGCGGTCATTAAGGGAGGAAAACATCAGGGGAGGAAAACATCAGGGGAGGAAAACATCAAGGGAGGAAAACATCATGGAAGTGCGTTATATTATCGTGCAGGCAGGCGGAAAAGGGACACGTATGAAACAGCTGACGCATAATAAACCAAAAGCGCTTGTTCCGGTGCAGAATCTGCCGGTGCTGTTCCATCTGTTCCGAAAATATCCGGAAAAAAAGTATGTGATTATCGGGGATTATAAATATGATGTATTAAAGCGCTATCTGGAAGCATTTGCAGATGTGGATTATCAGCTCGTAGATGCAGGCGGCAGGCAGGGAACATGCGGCGGCATACAGGACGCGCTCTCGTGCATACCTGAGGGAGAACCGTTTATGCTGATCTGGAGTGACCTGATCCTGCCGGACGAATATCAGATGCCGGAGGTTCCTGCTGATTATATAGGTATTTCGAAAGATTTTACATGCAGATGGAGCTATGAAAATGGGAAGTTTTATGAAAAGCCAGGCAGGGAAACCGGAGTCGCGGGACAGTTTATTTTTCAAAATAAATCCGTCCTTGCGGATGTCCCGTCTGAAGGGGAATTTGTAAAATGGCTTGGAGAAAAAGAGATCGCGTTTCAGGAGCTTGCGCTGCATCAGACAAAAGAATACGGGCTGCTTTCGGAATATGAAAAATTAGAGACGGAAAAGTGCCGTCCTTTTAACCGCCTGACGATAGAAAAAGACATGGTCATCAAAGAAGGGATCGACGCGCAGGGTAAGGCGCTTGCGGTACGGGAACGAAACTGGTATGAAAAGCTTGCAAAAAAAGGTTTTAAAAATATGCCAGAGATCTATGCGCTGGATCCTCTGAAAATGGAAAAAATCGACGGGAAAAATATTTATGAATATACAGATCTGTCTTTTGAAAAGAAAAAAGAGATTCTTAGCCAGATCATAGAATGCCTTCATGCTGTACAGGAAACAGCCTGTGTGCCTGTGGACAGGGACAGTTATTATGAGGCATACATCGGTAAGACATTTGACCGTCTGGAAAAGATAAAAGATCTTGTTCCGTTTGCAAATGACAGGACAGTGACGGTAAATGGAAGGCAGTGCCGGAATGTATTTTTTGAAAGAAAACTGCTGGAACAAAAGGCATGGGAGTACCTGCCGGCAGAATTTAAGCTGATTCACGGAGACTGTACATTCAGCAATCTGCTACTGAAACAGGACAGGATCCCTGTGCTGATCGATCCACGGGGATATTTTGGCAAAACGGAACTGTACGGCGATCCCGCGTATGACTGGGCAAAACTGTATTACTCCATTGTGGGCAATTATGACCAGTTTAATTTAAAGAGGTTTACTCTGGATATCAAAGAACACGGGGTGACGCTGCAGGTAGATTCGAATCATTGGGAGGACATGGAGCAGACATTTTTTGAACTGCTAAAGGGTGAGGTCAAACCAGATCAGATGCATTTTCTGCATGCCGTGATCTGGCTGTCGTTAACTACTTACGCATGGGAAGATTATGATTCGGTCTGCGGAGCATTTTATCATGGACTGTATTATTTGGAGGAGGCGTTATGATCCGCTATTTTGAAAATATACTAAAGATGATTGACCGTTCCGTTCATTCACTGGACACGGCAGGTTTGAGCAGCTCGTAACGGAGGCGGCAGACACGATAGAGGCCGGGCATCAGGTGATTGTGAGCGGACTTGGGAAAAATGTACCTGTCTGTGATAAATTTGTCGGAACGATGCATTCGCTGGGCCAGCCGGCCAGCTATATGAATACGAATAGCGCCGCACATGGCGATATCGGTATGGTGCATGAGGCAGATCTGGTGATCCTGCTGACAAAAAGCGGAGAAACAGAAGAATCGATTTATCTGACGAAGCTGTTAAAAGAAAGAGGCTGTAATTTGTGGCTGCTTTCTTTTGAAGAAAACTCAACACTGACCAGGGAAATCGGAAAATGTATTATTTTAAAGCTGGAGCACGAAGGGGATCTGTGGAATGTTGTGCCCAATAATTCTACGACAGTGAATCTGGTGATCCTGCAGGGGCTGGCGATGGAAGTGGCAAAAAGAAGAGGTGTGACACTGGGTGATTTTAAAAAGAACCATCCGGGCGGACATATCGGGGAGATGCTGCGTGATGCTGGAAAATAGAGATAAAAAACTGATATTGTCCGCACTTGCACATACCTGGATTCTGGATCTGGACGGTACGATGGTAAAACATAATGGCTATAAACAGGATGGCAGGGATACTTTTTTACATGGAGCGGAACAATTTTTAAAATCAATTCCACAAGAAGATATGATCATTTTTCTGACGTCCAGATCTAAAGAATATGCACAGATGACAGAAAAATTTCTGCTGGAACATGGAGTCCGTTTTGACGCGGTTTTATATCAGGTTCCGTATGGGGAGCGGATCGTGATCAATGATAAAAAACCGTCTGGATTAAAAACAGCAGTTGCCAGAAACGTGGACAGGGATGCGGACGTAAATCTGGAATTTCATATCAGGAAAAGCTTATAAAATATCAGCAATATAAAAATGGAATAAAAGGAGAATGTCATAAAAAGTGCACAACATACAGGATAAGAAAAGAGAGCAAAGACCAGGGATTGATCAGTATCTGGAATATTATGCGTATATAGAAGGATTATGCAGACAGGGACAGTATAATCTGCTGCTGCACAGGCATCTTGGAGATAGCTTTGTACTGCTGGGGCTGTATCAGGATTTTTTGAAGAAATACAAAAGGCCGTTACATATTCTCATACAGCAAAATCAGGAAGTGCTTGTAAAATTGTATGGGATTGAAAACTATACCGTTATCGATTTTCAGAAACTGATGGATGAACCAGGAATAAATAATGAGTTTACGAATTATGAAATCGATCAGTTTAAAAATGATCTGTGCGAACGTATTTTTCCGTCTATTCCGCAGCTGGACCGCCCTTTTATCGCAGCGCCGTCTTCGTGGGTGAAAAAAAACCTCGGATGGAAAAATTTTGTAGATGGCTGGGCAAAGATGCTCGGACTGGAAAAGGAATTTTTAGTACCGCCGGAATGCAGGCTGCGGTTATCCGGAAAAATGAAAGAAAAACTGGAAAAGCTTGCACCTTTGAATAAGATTGTACTGCTTGCCCCGGAAGCGCAGTCTTTTCAGGGAATCAAAAAAGAATTTTGGGAGAATCTTGCGAAAAGGTTAAAGCGGAAAGGGTTTGTGGTTGTAACGAATGCCGTAGAGGATGCAAACCGGATCCGTGGTACGGTCAATCTCAGGATGTCTGTCAGTGACCTGCTGGCTCTGGGGTATGCGTGTCATTCAGTGTATGCATTGCGCAGTGGGCTGTGTGACTGTCTTGTCGGAAGGCAGAGACATCTTTACGTATATTATACATCGGATATGTGGTTTGAATATTTATCCTTAAATGCATGTTTTAAAATCGAACATCCGGTGAATGAATTTCGGATATCGACGGTTGAAACAGCTGTAAAGAGCAGGAAAAAAATTACGCTGGATAATATGAAAAAAACACTCAAAAAAAAAAGAAAGCTGGCAGCGTACATTTCTCCTAAAAAAGAAAAGATGATAGATCCAGCCAGGATATCTGTAGTTGTGCAGGGTGCGGTGATTGCGCAGGATACAAAAAAATGCCTGCGCAGCATACGAAAAATTCTGCCCGGAGCGGAAATTATTTTATCAACCTGGCAGGGTGCAGATATCCGTGGATTGACATTTGACAAGATCATTTTAAACAAGGATCCGGGTGCAGGATATTTTGATATAGCAGGAAAAGTTTATAATAATGTCAACCGCCAGATTGTATCTACGCAGGCAGGCATCCGGCTGGCAGAGAGGGAATTTATTTTAAAGTTCCGGACAGATTTTATACTGGAAAGCGATGAATTTTTGAAATACTGGGATAGTTATCCCAGACGAAACCGGCAATATATGTATTTTAAGCATAGAGTATTAACCGATGTACTGTTTTCCAGATTTGCTTCGGATGAAACAGGAAGGCCCACGCCTTTTCATATTTCAGATTTCTGGATGTTTGGATATGCGCAGGATATCAGAAATTATTTTCTGGATATTCCGCTTTTAAAAGATGAGGAGCTGGGAGGTTATAAGTTTTCCAGACCCGATCAGCTGCCATACCGCAATATGACCTTCCGGTATGCTCCGGAACAATATTTTGCGGTATCTTTTGTAAAAAAATACTGTCCAAAATTACAGTTTGAAGACTGGACAGATTTTTCAGAAGAAAATGTAAAACTGTCTGAAAATTTTATGGTCCATAATTTTATTTTTTTGTCTTTTGAACAGAGCGGTATCTGGTCTGAAAAACATGCAAATGTCATTTTAAATGAAAATCTTTGCTATGGGATGATGAACCATTACTATTTTCAAAGCCTGTATCATGATTTTTGTGATCCTTGTTATACAAAGGCAAAAATATATACGTTTGATGATAATGTACTGTTCCATACCGTTTATG
>CANTHI010000256.1 GCA_947653505.1 uncultured Eubacterium sp. | reverse complement strand
TTGCTGTAATCATGCAGTCCAGTCTGGTCTGCTCATATCCCGCGTAGAGCTGCATATTTTTTTCCAAAAGATTTGCAAACCGCATTCCAATCTTATCAAGACTTTCCAAAGCTAAAAATGACTGTAAAAAATCTTCATAATCCAGTCCATGACTGACTTCCTTAGATTTTACAGAATTGCGGAATGGAACAGACGCCGCTTCCGCCAGACTTACCGTCCAGCTATCCGCTGTCTTTACTACTGCAATCTTTCCACCAGTAAACAGCGTCCGCAGCTCTGCGATACTCTCAGCATAAGACCAGGAAGCAAGGATTCCCATCTGTATCGCTTTTACTGCTGCCGGTATCTGTACAGCCGCTGCCACTGTAGCAGCTACAGCAAAAGCCTCTTCACACTTTGCAGTATCGGTGAGTAAATAAGCAAAATTAATTCCTTCTCTTATGAGCAACAACCTGGATGCCATTTTTTTCAGATTTTCTTCATCCGAATGTTTTCCGGACAAAATATATTCCTGTTCATAAGCAAGCGCATGGGAACCTGGAATCTTGTGCTGATAATTCGAAGTATATTTTTTCAGATACTGCATAATCAGAATTTTGTCAGCAATGCCGACAGAACCTTCACTGCCATAGTTTCCTGTATTTAGTATCCGTTTTTCTACAGAATCCTCTTTTGAAATCTGCTTTGAAGAAATCCCATGTTCTCCTGATAAAATCTGCGCCAGCAATGGTGAATTTTTTGCGCTTTTGATATCTTCCATAGGATTTTCAATATCTGATTTGACAAAATCCGAATCTTCCCATCCCGTATCAGTCCGCAGTATCCCTGAAACAGTTCCCATACTGGTTTTCTGCATTGTCTGCGCATGAAAAGTTCCCATACTGGTTTTCTGCATCGTCTGCGCATGAAAAGTTTCCATAGTGTTTCTTTGCATCGTCTGTGCATGAAAGTTTGTACTTTGCAGAAATCTGTCCGCAGACTGCTGCCTGATCCGTCCATTTTCCTCCTTTGCTG
Source organism: uncultured Eubacterium sp. (assembly GCA_947653505.1). The sequence continues at coordinate 4,830 of CANTHI010000256.1, read as the reverse complement.
CTTCTTTTGCCTGTTCAATCGTATCCAGTGCTCCATGCAGATACTGATCTGCTTTTTCACCCTGCCTGCCGGATTCATGAATATCGGTTACTTTTTTATAAGCTCCCTCCACCAGATCGGCAGCAAGTTCTGTCTTCATCATCTGCGAAATCTGCTTTAATAAAGGCATTGCATGCTGATCTGTTGCAAGCTCATACCGGATCACACTGCTGCCTGTGGCATTCATCTGCAAAAAATTGTTATACCTCCCAAATCCTGTTATTACAGGATTCAGATTTTCCTGTCCCAATTCCTGCATTTTCTGATTGACTTTTGACAGCATCAGCTGCCCGGTACCATAACTACTGTCCATCATAAGTAAATGATATTTCTGATAAGCAGGTACATGATACTCCGCGAACATAGACTCCGTAACACTCTGACTATTCATCCTGGCTGTCATTTCAAGCATAAGAAACCTGGATCCTTCCAGAAGTGTAAACAGTAAAGACCCAATTACCATCAGCATCAGACTCATAAATACTGTAATGCTGCCTGCTTTCCTTCTTTTCATCCGTCCTAATCCGTAGTTGAAATATCAGTTGCGCCTTTGGTAATCGTATCAAAAATTTCTTTTACCAGCTTGCGCAGACTATCTTTAAAAATCAATACGAGCCCTATCAATACAACGAGTATCAGTATCAGCTCCACAACACCAATTCCATCTTCCTCTTCCCAGAATGCTATTAAATTTTTCATATATTTCCCTTTCCTTTCATTAAAGTTTTTTATACTGACTATATGTGAAGTGTTAAAAATGCCGGAATCAGAATAATCGCCATTACGATACAGAGCATCAGCATCATTGGAAACAAAATCTTTGTACCTGCCTCCTCTCCTGCTTTTTTTGCAAGATTTTTTCTCAAAGAAAATGCATCTGCCACTTCTTTTTCCAGACTCTGCCTCAGACCGGACGATCCCTTTCTTAAGTTTTGTACAATCAGCATGGATAATTTCCGATATTGCGGCGTACCACAGCGTTCCCCAAACTTTTCATAGACTTTCAGCTCTCCAACCCCATCCTGCATTTCCCGGTAGGAACATAACATCTGCTCATACACTTCTTCCGGTTCTGTCTGATGACATTCCAGCTTGTGCTGATAATTGAGTACAATTCTTTCCCATGCCCCGCTTAAGGTCATCCCCGCTCCGAGCAGTAGTGAAATCTTACTTACCATATCCGGATATTGCTTTAGCAGCCGCTCTTTGCGTTCCTGCTCTTTTCTCTGCTCCTTCACTCCTTCCTGTATATATACAGCTGCTGCCGCAGCCAGCCCTAATAACAAAATGATATGATATGTATTTTCTGCCTTCTGTGACCACTGCAGTCTGACGCCTCCGATCTGAAATGGAAGTCTCAAAAACTTCTGATTTTTACTGCTTTCCTGCTCTTTATCAAAATATTCCTGTAAATCCACAAGCAGCTGCTCCATACGATTTAATTTTTTTGGATACACACAACACCCAAACGTATGTTCACGTATTTCATCAAAATAGGACATTGTCAGAGATACCATCACAAGAACCCCTTCTTCGTCCGCTTTTTCTACCCACAGTTCTCCATCCGTATCGATGATATTTTCCGGATCAAACTTCCATTTTGCCTGTATCCGCCCATCCTGAAGACTTTTTGGCAGTAAAATCGTACGATCAATACAGTCTAATGACAGATTTTCACCCACAAACTCTTTTTCTGCTTCCTCTGCTGCTGCATCAAACAACTGCTCCAATTCTTCTCCCTGCAGTCTCTGCGCCTCCAGCTCCAGTACATATGCATAATCTTTCAAAATTCCATCTGCATCTAACAATAACTGCTGGCTTTCTGACTCACCCCCGGCTTCATTCCGCAATAGCTTTCCATCCTGTGTCAGACGCTGGTTCCGGCTTTCAGACATACAGATTACAAACCCTAAGCATCCGGCAAGTACCAGCACTTTTCCTGCATCTTTTTTATTTTTTCCCTGATTTTTTGCATAAAGCCAGAGTAAAACAAGCAGACTGACTGTCGTAAACACAATACATATCATTTTTCCTGTCATAATTTCTCCCCATCATCCTGACCAACCCGGTCATTTACAAAACCGTATCTCCATAATGCATCATACTCCATTCGTTAAATTCCATCCCTGATTTTCGTACTACACCTGAATTGACATAATTTTTTCTGACAACAGATAGGCCCCCAGATAGACAGCCAGACAAATCGTCATAACAAGAATCCCAAATGTATTATGATACAGCCCGTCCAGATATCCTCCAAAGCTCACATCTACATAAAGCAGGATAAACAAAGGCATCAGATTCATCAGCTTCTGCTCCATCTTCTTTCCTGATATTTCAGTCTGAATCGCTTCCATTAATTCATTCTTCTCCGAAATCCTGGCCGCTGTCATATGTATAATCTGGATAAAATCACCGCCGCTTCGTTTCGCGAATACAAAAACCTCGCAAAAACTCCTGACATCCTCCAATCCACTGCGGTTTGCAAAATCATATAAAAACTGCTCCAATGGAATATTAAGTGACAGACAGCTGTTCATATAGCGAAGCTCTTCTGTTATCAGCGCATGTTCTCCATATTGCAGACGCATTTCCGCATACGCTTCCCGAAATGCATTTTCTATGGAATATCCGGCTGACAAAGACGCAGCTGCACACTGAATGCTGTCTTTAAACTGTCTGCATAAAACTTCCTGCTGCCTGCTGACCATTTTCTTTTTGCTGCGTCTGCGATAGAACGGATAAAAAAACAAAAGCAACGCAAAAACAATCCAGGACCGGTAAAACAGATAGGCGAAACCACCACTTATGGTCAGATATTCTGCCATCATCCGGATCCGTTCTTTCCAGCAAAACCGATAATCCTGATAATCCATTCTGGCCAGTTCCTGCTTCTTTTCTTCCTCATGACAGCTGCCAGCAGTTTTACTGCCTTGATTCAGCATAGACCTGCTTTTTTTCAAAGACCTGCTTCTCAAAGACCTGCTTTTTCTTAAAGACCTGCTTCTTTCAGCTTTTCTGTGTTTTGCAGTATCCCCGTTTTTTCCCATGTTCCAGTAACCTTTCCTTCCTCCCCGGCATCCTTTGCTTCCACAAACCGGTATATTGAATGCAGCTGAATTTCACCATCCTTCATCCCATCAATCTCATCCACATTCAGAACTTTTCTGGAACAATCCCTGAGCCTTCCCAGATGTACCAGTATCTGAATCCCGGAAGCAATCTGCCCGCGGATGGCAGTTAATGGAAGCTCCATCCCCATCAGTACCATTGTTTCCAGACGCCTTAACATATCCCTGCCGGAATTTGCATGACCGGTACTAATACTTCCATCATGCCCTGTATTCATAGCCTGCAGCATATCCAGCGTTTCTGCACCCCTGCACTCACCTACAATAATTCTGTCCGGCCTCATCCGAAGAGATGTCCGGATCAGATCACGTATTGTAATTTCCCTTACACCTTCCATATTCGCGGTTCTTGTCTCCAGACGAATCAGATTAGGCACCGAATGGATCTGCAGTTCCGCAGAATCTTCAATCGTAATCACCCGTTCTCCAGAAGGTATAAATTCAGACAACGCATTCAAAAAAGTAGTTTTTCCAGCCCCGGTCCCTCCCGATATAAAAATATTATATCCAGCCCGCACAAGCTGTTTTAAAAAATCTGCCACTTCCTCAGAAATAGCTCCAAGCTGCAACAGCTGCTCCATCCGCATAGGCTGCTCCGGAAACTTCCGGATGGTAACTGCAGAACCATCAATCGCGATAGGCGAAAGTACGATGTTTACACGGGAACCATCCTTTAATCTTGTATCCACAATCGGATTTGCTTCATTGACAATCTTATTGCCTGCCGCTACAATCTGCTGAATAACATCTTCCAGTTTCTCCCTGGAATAAAACTGTCTGTCCCATTTTTGTACCCGTCCACTTTTTTCAAAGAAAATGGAATCTGCTCCATTCACCATGATCTCCGTTACCTGCGGATCATCAATCAGCTCCTGAAGAGCATCCAGTTTCCTTAAAGAATGATATATTTCTCTCTGAAACTGTTCCCTCTGTTTTAAAGAAAGTCCCTGATATCTGCTATAAGTACCTACCTCCTTATAAATCAGCTCTTCCAGCTCTTCATCCCCGGTTTCTCTTGTCAGATCCAGCTTTGTGAGGATCTTCTGCCTCAGCTGTTCCATCTCCTGTGTCATATATTCCCTCTCTTATGTATCCTTTTTATTAACTGTCTCCTGCGTCATGACTCTTACCTGCTTCGCAAACTCTCCACTCCTAAGCTGTGCCCACAAATCCGTTCCCTGAACAAATTTTCCGCTTCCCATCTGAGGACTGACATATTTTACTTTTTCCCGAAGCCTTTGCCGGGACTTCTTGTTCAAAAACTGCTCAAACTCTGTCTTCCGGTTCCTTCCAGCCACATTTTCCCTGACCAGACAAAATACGCTGCTGCAGCACTCCATAATCTGCATGGACGCCTGATTCAACGTCCCGCAACTCCAGATAATTTTCGTATATTCTGTCTGTTCCTGCAGTAATGTCAGCAGACAGGCCAGATCTTCTTCCTGTATTTCATACAAATCTTCCGGATTTTCTGGCGGAAGTACATAATCAAACTGATCGGTATGATGCAATACACTTTGCAGACAAAGCAGAAAATGTTCTTTCCTCTGACGGATTCCAAAAATCAGATCACTCAGATTTTCTCTGTCCTTTTTCATCAACAGTGTCCGCATTCCGGTTCCTTTTCTTCTTCCTTTTCCTTCGCTGTTTCTTCTTCAGC
>CANTHI010000255.1 GCA_947653505.1 uncultured Eubacterium sp. | reverse complement strand
TGCAAATATATTGATTCAAATAATCTATAAAATCTTTTTCAGAATAACATACGCCATCAGCTCCTGCCAGTACCCATATACATAAGCCTCCTGCATGGGAGTGTCATATTCATCCAGCAGAAAAATAACCTTTTTCCCATAATAACGGCTCAGATATTCAGACAGCTGGTTTAAAGACAGTGCCGCATCCACATCATTCATGGCAAATGTTTTCCGCCGGAACGTGTCTTTTTCCTGCTCTGACAGCAGATTTCCTTCCAGCAGCCAGACAGTTCTGGCATATTCACTTGCGATCAGCTGGCAGATTTTCGCACGGGCATTGTCAAAATTCGTCTCTTTTACGCTGGCAAACGAAAGGCTGATAAGCGGATACGTCCCCTGAAGGCCGCGGTACGCTTCTTCCTGCCAGATCTTTAGATTTTCAAACAGCTGCTTCTGGTCTTTATATTTCACAGAAAAAAAATATTCCAGCATACTTAACGAAAGCGTCTTACCAAACCTGCGCGGGCGCGTAATCAGCGTTACATCATCCCCGCTTTCCCACCACTCTCTGATCAGCATGGATTTGTCAATATAAAAATAATCATGTTCGATGATCTTTTTAAAATCCTGAATCCCTAATCCGACCGTTCGTGCCATTGCTATTCTCCCTTTATACAATACGTTTAAATTTTTTTTCGATCTGAGCCTTTGACATCGCAATAATCGTCGGCCTGCCATGCGGACAGTGGTAGGGATTTTCAAGCTCCAGCAGATCCGAAAGAAGATGCTCTGCCTCCTGACCCGACAGCTGCTGGCTGCCCTTTACTGCCGCTTTACATGACATGGAAGCGATTTTTTGAAGAATCAGCTCCGGCGTCGTATGTCCGGTATCCCGCGACAATCCATCCAGCATTTCCAAAAACAGCTCCTTCTGATTCAGGCTGTACAGATTTGCAGGCACCGCACAGATCGCATATTCCCTGCCCCCAAAGGAATTTACTTCAAAGCCGGCGTTCACAAAATCATCTTTAAAATTTTCAAACAACTCCTGCTCCTGCATCGTCATCGTAATAATGACAGGCGGACTGATCTGCTGGGAAATCACCTCATGCTCCGCAAACTGCTGCATCATTTTTTCATACAATACTTTTTCATGCGCAGCGTGCTGATCAATAATAAACAGCTCATTGCAAACCTCAACAAGCCAGTATGTGTCAAACAGCTGGCCGATGATCCGGTAATTGCGCCGCTTTGCTTCCTGTATAAAATCCGCATAGCCGCTGCTTTCCGCAAGGGTAAGCTGCTCATAACCGCTGCTGGATGGCTGGTCATAGCGGGTCTTTGTATGCTCCTGCGTACCGGACGGGCTGGTCTTTGCATCCGGATCAGAAGCCTGTGGCTGCATCGGATCTGCATCGGATTCTGCGTTTTCCATCTGCGGATTTCGTGTTTCTGGCAGAATGCTGTCCTGCTGCTGATGGTACATACCTGATGCTGACGCATCCGGCTGTGAATCCGCTTTCATTGCCGGAGCGCTGCTTTGCTGTGGAATGTATGTCCCCGAGTCGGTTTCACCGTGTTCTGGATGCAGTATTTCTGCCAGTGTTTCCGGCTGCTGCGGCTGGCCGGATAATTGCTGCTCTGTGGAATGCGGCTTCGGCTGCGCAGCATATTTGCGTTCATACGGGCTGTCTTTTCTGACTGACGCGGCAATCGCTTCCAGACGTTTTTTTTCAAACGGCTCCGGTCTGCGCGCCGTGGATTCCGGTGCGGATTTTTTGCGGGAGGATTCCCCGTCCGGCGGAACCTGTGGAATCAGATCTTTTTGCTCCAGCGCGCCACGCAGCGCTTTCATCAGCTGTTCATAAATCTGCTCGCTCTGGCGGAACCGGATTTCCATTTTGGCCGGATGGACGTTCACATCAATTAGCCCAGGCTCCATCCGGATATGCAGGACCGTAAACGGATACTGGTGTTTCATCAAAAAAGGCTTGTAAGCATCCTCAATACATTTTGTAATCAGCGGGCTTTTGATATAGCGTCCATTGATAAAATAAATCTCAAAGTTGCGGTTTCCCCTTGCAATAAACGGTTTGCCCACAAACCCGACAGCCGTAAACTGCTCACACTGCGCATGAACCGGCAGCACACCCGCGGCAATGTCCCTGCCAAAAATATGATAGATAATATCCTTAAGCTTTGTATTTCCGTTTGTATGCAGCTTTGGCTGGTTATTCACAATCAGCTGGAACGAAATATCCGGATGGGAAAGCGCCAGCCGTTCTGCCAGTGTGCTGATATAGGAAGCCTCTGTCTGGGCAGATTTTAAAAATTTGCGCCGCGCCGGTGTATTAAAAAACAGGTTTCGTACAAGAAAGGTCGTACCTTCCGGCGCGCCGATTTCTTCCAGACTGATTTCCTTTGACCCTTCAATCTGATATTTTGTCCCGGATATCTCAGACGCTGTCTTTGTAATCAGCTCTACCTGTGCGACGGCAGCGATACTGGACAATGCTTCCCCACGAAAGCCGAGGGATGAAATCGTAAGCAGATCTTCCATATGCCGCAGCTTGCTCGTTGCATGCCGCAAAAACGCTTTCGCCACCTCATGATGCGGAATACCCTGCCCGTTGTCCGTAATACGGATCAGAGAAATACCACCGTCCTTAATCTCTATCGTAATCGCAGTGGCTCCCGCGTCAACGGCATTTTCTACCAGCTCTTTGACAACCGAGGAAGGCCGTTCCACGACTTCTCCGGCCGCGATCTGATCGATCGTTTTGTCATCTAAAATCTGTATCTCAGGCATCCCGATTCCTCCTGTATCAGAGCGTTAAAAAACATTTTCAGACACGCTCCGGTATCTTACCAGTTATTTTTTATGTTATTCTGCAGCCCGTTTTTTACCAGCGGTTTTTTATTTTATTCTGCAGCTCGTTTAACTTGTTTAACGCATCCAGCGGCGTCAGGGAGCTGATATCAAGCGTTCTCAGCTCTTCTATAATCACATCGTCCTTTACCGTATCAAACAAAGAGATCTGTTCCAGATCCACCGTATTTTTAGAGGTTTTCTTTTTCCCCTGCTTTGCGGATGCTTTTTTTACGGTCAGATTTCTTGTAATCTCTGTAATGTCATTCGCGCTCAGCTCTTCCACGATCTCCTTTGCACGCGCAATGACGCTCTCCGGTACGCCGGCAAGCTTTGCCACCTGAATACCATAGCTTTTATCCGCGCCGCCTTTTACGATTTTACGCAAAAATACAATGTCGTCTCCTTTTTCCTTGACCGCGATACAGTAATTGTTGACATTATCAAGCTTTCCTTCCAGCTCGGTCAGCTCATGGTAGTGTGTGGCAAACAGCGTCTTGGCCCCAAGCAGATTTGGATTGGAGATGTGCTCGACAACAGCCCACGCAATGCTCAGTCCGTCAAAGGTACTGGTCCCCCGTCCGATCTCATCCAGAATCAGCAGGCTTTTGTCCGTCGCGTTGCGCAAAATATTGGCAACCTCATTCATCTCCACCATAAACGTACTCTGCCCGCCTGCCAGATCATCCGACGCACCGACTCTTGTAAACACACGGTCTACCAGTCCGATCTCCGCTGATTTTGCCGGAACAAAGCTGCCCATCTGCGCCAGCATGACAATCAGCGCGGTCTGTCGCATATACGTGGATTTTCCTGCCATATTCGGACCTGTAATAATAGAAATCCGGCTGCCTGCATTGTCCAGATAAGTATCGTTCGTAATAAACATCTCGTGGCTGATCATCTTTTCCACGACCGGATGTCTGCCCTCGCGGATATCAATCCTGCCTTCTTCATTCAGCTGCGGACGACAGTAATGATTTTCTTCCGCCACGACGGCCAGTGACACAAGCACGTCTAAAACGGCAACCGCCTTTGCGGTCTGCTGAATGCGTACGACCTGATCGGCGATCGTCTTCCGGATCTCGCAGAAATAATCGTATTCGAGTACAACCAGCTTATCCTCCGCGCCCAAAATCATATCCTCCAGCTCCTTGAGCTTTGGCGTAATATAGCGTTCGGCATTGGCCAGCGTCTGTCTGCGCACATAATGCGGCGGGACGAGGTTTTTATACGAATTGGTCACTTCCAGATAATAACCGAATACTTTGTTGTGCTTGATTTTTAAATTTTTTATCCCCGTCTCTTCCCGCTCCTGCTTTTCAATATCCGCAAGCCATGTTTTTCCATTTGTACGCGCTTCCCGCAGCTTGTCAATATCTTCCTTAAAACCGGTTTTTATCATCCCGCCTTCCCGCACGGAAACCGGCGCATCCTCTTCGATCGCCGCGTCAATCAGCGCATGAATATCCTCCAGCGCATCCATCTCCTCCTGTGTCTGCACCAGCAGCGGACTGTGAAACTCCGCCAGTATCTTTTTCAGCGGGGCAATCATTTTTACCGAACTGCTAAGCGCAAGCAGATCTCTTGGATTCGCCGTCTGGTAAGTCACACGCGTAATCAGCCGCTCCAGATCATGGATCGGCCGCAGATATTCGCGCAGCTCTTCCCGGTCGATCAGACTGCTGTTCAGCTCCTCTATCGCATCATAACGGCGTTCGATTTCACTCCGTTCGATTAACGGCTGCTCCACATACGACCGCAGCGTTCTGGCACCCATCGCCGTACGCGTCTTATCCAGCACCCAGAGCAGGGAACCACGCTTCTGCTTTTCCCGCATCGTCTCCACAAGCTCCAGATTCCGCCTCGTGGAGCTGTCAATTACCATAAACATACCGGTCGTATAAGGATGGATGGCCGACATATGCTCCATTTCGTTTTTCTGCGTTTCATACAGATATTTCAGCAGCGCGCCTGCTGCCAGCGCCCCGCACGGATAATCTTTTAATCCAAGCCCCTCCAGACTGTTGACCTTAAAATGGCCAAGCAGTGTGGCACAGGCCGTCTCATCGGAAAAATACCACGCATCCAGCGCAGAAATGCTGATATTTAAACGGGTACAGATCTCTTCGATATCGGTACCGCTCATATAAAAAGCTTCATTGCAGATAATTTCCGAAGGTGCGAATTTATGAATCTCTTCGCACAATTTCTGCGCAGACTCCGCTTCGGTCACAAAATAATCCCCCGTCGTCACATCCGCGATAGAAAGTCCGTAGCGGCTGTTCAGATAAACAATCGCCATAATATAATTATTTTTCGATTCATCCAGCGCCTGCATATTTGTATTGGTACCAGGCGTTACGATACGGATGACCTCACGGTGAACAATGCCTCTGGCATGTCTTGGGTCCTCCACCTGTTCACAGATCGCGACCTTATATCCTTTTTCTACCAGCTTGTTCAGGTACCCTTCCACCGAATGATAAGGCACCCCGCACATCGGCGCACGTTCCTCCAGCCCACAGTTTTTTCCGGTCAGCGTAAGCTCCAGCTCTTTGGAAGCTTTGATTGCATCGTCGTAAAACATTTCGTAAAAATCGCCAAGACGATAAAATAAAATGCAGTCTTTGTAGTCTGCTTTAATCTTAAGATACTGCTGCATCATCGGCGTAGCTTCTGTCCTGTTTTCTGCCATCTTACTGAAATCCTCACTCTTTTCTGATTTATCCTTTGCTTTTACAATAAACGTATTATAGTATAAGTGGGATAAAAAAACAATTGAAAACTTTCCAGAGGTTGCTAATAGCATCAAATGTTATGTTCTGGCTATGCAAAGGATGGCGCGAACTTAAGCGGGAAATGCAACAATTTACATAAAAGTGTTGCGTACTGGCTATCCGGACGCCGGATGGGAGACGTTGGCCTGTCTGCCTGTGACTTTTCCAGAATGTTAAGAAGCTCTAGGTATTCTGCATCCAGTCTGTGGTACC
>CANTHI010000254.1 GCA_947653505.1 uncultured Eubacterium sp. | reverse complement strand
CAGAAGCGAAGTAGGTGTCGCGCCCGTCCGGTACCAAAGACTGGAAGCAGAATACTTAGGGCTTCTTGCATTCTGGAGCGGACACAGCAGACGGGGCAAATTTCCTCTCCCAGCGTCCGCGCAGCCAGAATGTAACACTTTTATGTAAATTGTTGCATTTTCTCTTAAACTGCCGCACGCCAAAGCATCTACAGCCGGAAGAAATTCAAATCCAGATCCAGCTGCTGTGCCATCTCTTTCAGCTTCCCAGACGAAACGGCCAGCTGCTCCATCGTCGTATGCAGCTGCGTCATGGACGCCGTCGTCTCTTCTGCAGAAGCCGCGTTTTCCTCTGAAATATCCGAAAGATTGCGGATGACATCCTCAACCGTATTTCTTGCCACATCACAAATCTGCGTCTGCTCCTGGATCTTTCCTGTCTCAATACCTGACAGACCGATCCCCTCCTCCAGTGTCGCAAACCGCTCCTGTGTCTGCTGCAGCTTGGTCTGCTGCGTTTCCATCACCTGGGAAACATCGTCTACAATCTGCACGGTCAGATCCGCCTGCTGCGCGAGCTCCCCGATAATCTCACTGATAATGTCCGCTGAACTGGCTGACTGGTCCGCGAGCTTTTGAATCTCCGAAGCGACAACTGCAAATCCCCTGCCCGCTTCACCCGCTCTTGCCGCTTCAATGCTTGCGTTTAACGAAAGCAGGTTGGTCTGGCTGGCGATCGAAGTAATCAGCTCCGTCGCTTCCCTGATCTTCTGGACGGACGCATTGGTCGTGTGTGTCTGCCGGGATACCTGTGAAAAAGCATACACAGTTTTTTCATTTGCCGTCTGCAGTTCTCTCATAAACTGCGCCGATTCCTGGCTGACCTGATTCATATTTTCCGCCATACTGTTTAAATGGCTGACATAGTCTGCGATTGCATCAAATGACTGTCCCATTTCCCCGATTTTTCCTGCGGCCGACTCGGACGCTCCAGCCTGTGTGACCGCTCCAGACGCGATCTCACTGACCGCACTGCTGATATCTGACGCGGTAGCTCCGCTGGCCGATGCCATTTCATCCAGCTCTTCTCCAGACTGTCTGACTTCTCTGGAAATAAACTGCACTTCTTTTAAAATTTCTGAAAGCCTGTCCAGAAAATCATTGATATACTGTCCGAATATGGCAAACTCATCCCTGCCTTTTGTCTTTGCACGCACGGTAAGATCGCCCTGCGTCATACCCGACAGCGTTTTTCTGAATATCCGGCTGCTGCCCTGTATACTGGTGCTGATCAGCATCGTCAGCAGCACCAGGAGCAGTGTACTTCCTGCCAGTACAATTCCGATCAGCAGAATCATATTCTGCAGCGACAGATCCGTGGCCTCTTCCACGCTCTGCCGTATTTCCGCAGTCAGCTGTGTCAGCTGTTCCGCCAGCCTGATATTTTCCAGCTTTAGCTCCAGCACCTTCCCATCCTGCTGCGCCATTGTCTCAAACGCCTGTTGTCTGCTGTCTGTCATCCCCGCCAGCCGTGTGCGCAGCTTTTCATCCGTCACATACGTATCCAGACCACTGCTCATAACCGTAAACAGGTCACGAATCTCCTCTGCTTCCTGCGCCACATCCGCCCCTTCCACAACATGTCTGCTGTAAGCCGCAAACAATTCGTCCATCTGTCCCAGCGCCTTTAGAAAATCATACTTATCTGATATCGCAAAAGTAGCTGTCAGTTCTTCATAAGTCCCTTCTTCAAAATAAATATCAAACGAAAGCCTGTCATAATCCTGGATCTCATAATCTTTTAGCGGAAACTTTACGGAGACCTCCTCCCAGCTGTCATTTGCCTTTACAAACAGACTATCCACCAGCACGGACATCTCTCCCGCAAATTCCCCAGGCCCGAGTTCCTGTATGGCAGCTCCATAAGATCCTGCAAAATCATCTTCCGTCATGGCAGAAAAGTCAATCTTTTGTTTTTTCCCGCCTTTGGACAACACCAGATTGTTAACGGCAATCATCCCCTGATAATCCACTGCCGTTGCACCGATTCTGACTAAAAACTGATCCCTTTTACCGACTGCCGGAATTTCACCCGTATAGGTATATCTGTAAAAATTTTTACCCCCGATACGGACCTGCTTCGCATTGCTGCCGATCGTCACCCAGCTGCCGTCTACCCAGGAACGGTCGTCTGCCACAGCCTGAAATCCTTCTTCCAGCTGCGGCTCCTGCTCCAGAAACTGTTTATAAGTACCCGTATCTGCAGTATAACCACGCTCACCAGCCAGCTGGCGGATCGAACGGTAATTTTCCCCACATGCACTGATGCTTTGTTCCATCGTACGCAGCTCACCGGAAAACCTGCTTCCTGCCGACTGCACTGCCGCTTCAACGCTTTCTGCCATACTTCCCATATTTTCCACAATATCCGCCAGATAGGAGTCATCCAGAAAATACAAATACGATGTATCCAGACTCTGATTTTCATACTGGTACAGATTGATCCGGTTCATCTGAGTCAGCACATCCTGATTGCTGTTATTCTGTTTCAGTGACAGGATACCAGCCGCTCCCAGTATCACCGATGCAATCACCGCTGTGCCTCCCATCAGAAAGATTTTCCCCCGGATGCTCTGCAAAAGTCCCCCTTTATGCCCTGAATTTTCACTTTGTTTTCCGCTCATTCGTACCTCCCTCTCGTTTTTTACTTAAAGGTAATTTTTCAGCCTAAAAATAAGTTAAATTCAGTATAGCACTTTTTATTAAAATTTCAACTATTTCTGCAACAATTTATTCTATTCATGAATTTATTTTATTCATTATTAAGAGTAAATAAATCTGTCCGTTTCTGCCAGCGCTCCTTTTAATCCATCACAATCTTATCCACTGTTACAAACTCATATCCTTCCTTCTGCAGCTGGTCAACGATACTGAGCGCTGCCCGTACAGACGTCGGATATTCGTCATGCATTAAAATAATACTGTTTTCCTCAATCTCCCGGTAAACCGTATTGCAGATTTTAGCCTCATTTTTACATGCCCAGTCCATCGTATCAATCGTCCACAGAACCTGAATCATTTCCAGATCCTTTTCCAGCCTGCCAGAACCATTCCCAAAAGGCGGACGCAAAAAACACGGTTCTTCCCCCGTGTATTTTATAATCACTTCATTTGCTTTTAAAATCTCCTCTTTCGCCGCAGACTCCGTCATATTCCGGATATCGACATGATTATAAGTATGGTTTCCGATCAGATGCCCATCCTTTACCATTCGCTCCATAATCTCCGGCTGTGCCTGCGCCTGTTTTCCAATGACAAAAAAGGTCGCTTTCACGTTCCGCTCAGCAAGGCCGTCCAGCAGCATCGGCGTACATTCCATATCCGGTCCATCGTCAAACGTCAGGGCAATTTTTTTCTTTTCAACCGGACTATCGCTCACATCCCTGCTGACGCTGCTGCCAGACAACGCTTTCGAACCGTCCATCCATGCTTCTGTCATCACAAACAGCCTTGCCACTCCTATAAAAAAAAGAATAACAGTCACCGAAAGAACGATACCGTAACGCTTTTTTCCCATTTTCATCCCAATACTCCAGTGCAATCTGCTCTTACTTTATTGTATTCAGCAGTTTTTTATTTATAACAAAACGGCGGGGAATCATCGTCACAGGCATGGACTTAAGATAAACTGCCGAACTGTTCCAGCACTTCATACACCCGCAAAATTTCACCCACGCTCCATGCCTGCGCAAAACACCCTCTGGAAAAAGACGGCCTGCTCCCATCATAGATCTCCGGCAGTTGTCCGATACAGCCCTCCCGCAGTGCGCTTTCCAGCACTTCCAGCCGGGCAGCTACCTTCTGCCTTGCTTCTTTTGCGTAACTTCTTGTCTTTAAATATGCCAGATAATAAGCGCCCAGCGGAAATACCCACACTGTTCCCTGATGGTATGCCAGATCACGCTCCATCTGGCTGCCGCCATATTTTCCGTGAAACTGTCCATCTGCCGGATCCAGCGTACGCAGTCCGTAAGGTGTATAGAGTTTTTCAAAAACTGTATCTACAATCTGGCGTTCCTGTTCCTCATTAAGAATAGAAAACGGCAGCGAGACCGCCCAGATCTGGTTGCACCGGATCTGCTCATCTGCATCCGTGCCGGATAATACGTCCTTAAGGCAGTTCTGTTTGCCGTTCCAGAACTGTTCCCGAAAGCTCTTTCTGGTCTGTTCTGCCAGAGCTGCATAGTCATAAGCCGTATCCGCCGTATACTGCAGCAGCCCTGCAAATTCTTCCATCATACGCAACGCATTATACCAGTAAGCATTGATCTCAACCGGCTTTCCGTGCCGCGGTGTCGGCAAAATCTCTCCGATGCGTACATCCATCCATGTCACCTGATCTGATTTCTCTCCAGCCGCCAGCAGCCCGTCTGTATCCATATGAATGCCGTAATGCGTCCCTTTTTTATAACAGCATATAATTTCCTGCATGACCGGCCAGATTTCCTGTAAAAATGACAGATCTTTTGTCTTTTTTATATACCGGTATACCGCATGAATATACAATAACGCCGCATCTGCGGTATTATACTGCGGCTGATTATGCCCTTCCGGAAACAGATTCGGCATCAGTCCGTCTTTACAGTATGCCGAAAATGTACGCAGGATACTCTTTGCCGTTTCCAGCTGTCCTGTCGTGATGCAGCAGCCAGTCAGCGCGATCATCGTATCCCGTCCCCAGTCTTCAAAAAACGGAAATCCGGCCAGTATTGTTTTCCCGCCTGTAGATTCCCGCTCTGCTATGAACTGATTTGCACTTTTCACAAGCATCTTTGCCACTTCCTGCTTCATGCCCGAGACACGGACCAGTTCCCTGCGCCAGTCAGCAGCTTCCTGAAACACCTGCGCAGCCGTCGTATGGATTTCTTTTGTACTATAAAGAATCTCCATCACCTTATACGTATGTCCGGACACACGTGTTTCTATCCGGTGATTTTCATGTGTATTTCCTTCACATACTCTTCCATCACAGGCATCATAAGCATAATAAAGACCTTCCGTAAACATCTGCGGAAAGCTGCAGACTTCTCCATTCGTCTGAAAAAAGACGGTCAGCCCGTCCGATGCGATGCAGCCGTCTTCCAGCGTAAACTTCTGGCTGCGGCAGGTGCCGGCTCCTTTTGGTGTAAACTGCAGCTGCGGGGTTACGAGCAGCGACACCGTTGCGGCGCTCTGATTATCGATGCGGTAGGTAACGGCTACGAGGTTTTCTCCCTGCTTCATCGCAATCTCCTTCGTAATCTCCACACCATGCACATCAAAGGTCCATTTTGGATAATCTTCAAAGCAAAACCCTGACAGATACAAATATCCATCTTCGTTTCGTCCTTCATGTACATACTCCTGACTGGACAAAAATACCGGCTCCCGCGTCTGGTCCCCGTCCTCACAATCCCATACCAGCTGTTCTTTTAAGCGGTGGATCAGATTATATCTGTGATTTGGCGCATGCGTACATGCCATAAGCAGCGCATGGTCATTTCTTGTATTCGAGCCTGTCATCGATGCACTGGAAAATCCGCCCAGTCCGTTTGTGAGCAGATAACAGTTTTCCTGCCCACGCTCCATTGAGGCCCAGTTTTGTGTACCATAAATAAATTTCATATGCTGTTTTTCCCTTCTTTGTATGTTCTGACAAATCATATTGTGGCAGAGTGGTAAAAAATGCAACAATTTACATAAAAATGTTACATTCTGGCTGCGCGGACGCTGGGAGAGGAAATTTGCCCCGGCTGCTGTGTCCGCTCCAGAATGCAAGAAGCCCTAAGTATTCTGCTTCCAGTCTTTGGTACCGGACGGGCGCGACACCTGGTTCGCTTCTGGC
>CANTHI010000253.1 GCA_947653505.1 uncultured Eubacterium sp. | reverse complement strand
TTTAGCTGCTGGCGGCAGCCAGAGCGAAGTAGGTGGCGCGCCCGTCCGGTACCACTGTCTGGATGCAGAATACTTAGAGATTCTTACATTCTGGAAACCGGAACAATGAAACAGGGCCGCTTCCCTCATCCGGCGTCCGGGAGGCCAGTATATGCTGTTCTGGTTTATCCAGGTTAGGGCTTCCTGCATTCTGAAGTGGTCACAGCAGATTTCCTCTCCCAGCGTCCGGATACCCAAAATGTAACATATTATGAAATGTAAATGTTGCACCTATCTGCTTAAATTAGTGCATATGGTGTCGCGCCCGTCCGGTACCACAGAGTGGATGCAGAATGCTTAGAGATTTTTACATTCTGGAAACCGGAACAATGAAACAGGGCCGCTTCCCAAAAAAAATGTAACATTATATATTAATCGCTGCGCACCCCGTCTGCAGCTTTGTCTCCCACATCTTTAAAATATCATCACCTGCATCCGTATCAATCTCTGCCACAGCTGCGCACAGCTGCTCAAGCAGCTCCTGCTGGTCTTTTTCATAAGAATACTGCTTCATCGTATCCACAGCTTCCTCCATCTGATCTATATCCAGATTTTCAAAAGCAGCCCGCAGCATGGCAAAAAACTGGCGCAGGTCATCAGGCGTGGCTGGCGGTTTGAGAACCGCATCGTCATCTGTCTGTTTGTCTTCCTGAAAATATTGTTCCAATGAAGCTTCCAGTTCCAGATACTGCTGCAGCAGTTCGGGCGTATGCCGGTGGATCATCTCAGCATCCGATTCGTTGCCAGCCTGTTCCATGCGGGCGGCGAGGAAGGACAGTCTGGACGCGCCGATCTGTCTGGAGGCACTTTTTAATGCGTGAACCTCGATCGTGTAGTTTTTCCAGTCTTCCTTTTGCTCCAGCTCCTGGATATAGGCGGCTTTTTTGCGGATGACGCTGTAATAGTCTTCCAGTACTTCCCAGAACAGCTTTTCGCTGCCAAGCAGCTTTAACGCGGCTTTGGTATTCAGCGCGTTGATCTGGATGCTGAGCGTCTGGTCCTGTCCGGAAGAATTGTCAGATGGCGTTACCGGAACGATTTTATTCTGCGGCAGCCAGTGGCGCAGGGCGGCCAGAATGACGTTCAGCTCAATTGGTTTTGGGACAAAGTCATTCATACCTTCGGATAAAAACAGCTTTTCCGCGCCATCCACAGCGTTTGCGGACAGAGCGATAATCGGTACGTGGTCGTAGTTTGTATAAAAACGACGGATAATATGCGTTGCTTCGACGCCGTCTACCTCCGGCATCATATGATCCATAAAAATCAGGTCGTACGCATGGCGTGCTACTTTTTCGATCGCATCCTGCGCGCTTTTGGCAGTATCGATCTTCATTTGCAGCGGCTCCAGCAGTCCTGCCGCGACGGTGAGATTGACCGAATTGTCGTCCACGATCAGTATCGTTGCGTCTGGTGCGATAAAGTCAAATGGATTCTCATTTTCAGATGTATCCGCAAACAGCTCATGATTAAAAATGTCCGCGATGTTCATCGTATACAGAGGTTTGCGGACGATAAGCAGATTTGGGATATCCGAATCCAGAATCGTCTGGTAATTAATCATCAGTACGGCAGTTATTTCCGGATGGATGCGGATAAATTTTTCGACTTCATCTGTAACCATTGCATGCTCGATAAAAAGATAATTGATCTGGTACCGCAGCAGCAGGGAAAGCGACTGGTCGGATTCGACCGGCAGATAAGAGACGCCAAGCCGTTCGATATCCAGCTGCAGCTGCGCTGCGACATAGTGGTTGTGGATCAGTCCGGCGGAGCTGATCGTCTTTGGATGTCTGACGAAAGTGCCCGGAGTGTTCTGGATGACTTTCTGCGGCAGTGAGAAAGAAAACCGGCTGCCGACGCCATATTTGCTTTCAACCCTGATATCACCGTTCATTTTTGTCAGGAGCTGTCTGGTAATGGCAAGTCCGAGCCCGGTGCCTTCGATTTTGTAGGTAGTGCGTGTGTCCACGCGCTGGAAGGCGTCAAATAATTTATCAATGTCTTCCTCACGGATACCGCTGCCGGTATCTTCCACCATAACCTGCAGGGTCAGACTGTCCTCTGTGGATGAGGTGGAATCGATTTTTAGTTTGATCTGGCCATGTCTTGTGAATTTGACCGCGTTATTGGTCAGATTCAGGATGATCTGGTTCAGACGGACATGGTCGCCGAAGATTTCTTCCGGCAGATCCGGTGATATATCTACGATCAGCTCTACGTCCTTTGTCCCGATTCTGGTCGTAATGGCATTGATAATATCGCTGACCAGAGTTTCCGGTGAATAGTTTGTTTCATGGATGTCGATGGATCCGGATTCTATTTTGGAAAAATCCAGAATATCGTTGATAATAGTCAGCAGTGTCTGGCCGGCGGCTTTAATCTGGCTGATGTAGTCCTTGGCGGCAGGAGGCAGCGATTCGCGCATGGCCATTTCTGACATACCGATGATCGCATTCATCGGGGTACGGATTTCGTGGCTCATATTGGCGAGAAAGTCTGATTTTGACTGGGTGGCCTGCTCCAGTTCCAGATTGGATTTTAATATTTTGTAGCGGCTGCATCCGATCGTGGACAGTATATTTGACAGAGCGTATAAAAATTCGGCCGCATCATTGATCTGCTCTTCGGAAACAACGGGAATCTGTCGCAGGCAGGCCAGATATTCCTCCGGATCAGCCCCGATTTCCTGTGCCATCTGGCGGGCGTGTGCTTCATCCGGTTCTTCGACAAGTACCTGCCCGCCGATAAAAATGCCCAGCACCTGATCCTGTATATTGATCGGCGCGGCAAAATCAATCAGTCCGGAATGGCAGCGGTAAAATACGGCGGCATGGTTTTCCAGCGCCATTGCCGCTCCCTTACTGTCACAGCGTTCACAGCGGGCGCGGCCGGCCGGCGTGCTCTTGACAAGCCGGCAGAAATCACTCGTATTGCAGTGCGCGGTAATGGGAACTCCCTTGGGATCAGAAACACCGGCAGACATTTCTGTCATCTCACAAAACGCCTGCTCTATCGTCGTAAGGGTGTCCGCATCAATCAGATCGATTAAGAGTAATTCGTTTTCAATTTCCATGTTTGGCCTCTTCATTTTCCCAGGTGGCAAGAATGGATTCGCAGGTATCAACATCCAGTTCTTCCACAGCGTTTTTCAGCTGCTTATACAGATCCATCTGCCAGTCTTCGTAGTGATAAGGCGCCATTTCCTGAATGACTGCTTCCATCTGGTCCATGTCCAGCTCTTCGATCGCATTGCGCAAAGAAGCAAAGGACTGTTGCAGAATCCCGGAGGAAATGGCGATTCCGTTGTCTGTCCCGGATTTCTGCTCCATGAAATATGGCGCTAAAATATGGTCATAATGCAGATACTGCTCTAACATTGAGCCGGTATACTGGTGAATCAGCTGCGTATTTCCCTCGTTTCCAGCCTTTTCCATATCAGCGGCAAGCGCAGACAGCTCGGTAGCGCCAATCTGTCTGGAGGCGCTTTTTAATGCGTGGACTTCGATCGTATAATTTTTCAGATCTTCTTTCTGCTCCAGCTGTCTGATAAGCTCAGCTTTTTTGCGGATGACCTGATAGTAATCTTTTAAAACGGCCCACAGCAGTTTTTCGCTGCCCAGCAGCTTTAGCGCGGCGTCCATGTCCAGGCCTTCCACGGTAATGGAGGATTTTTGCGGCATCGGTTCTTTTGGCAGCTCAAATTCATCGCTGATTTTCTGGATTTTTTCTTTTGGCAGCCAGCGCTTGAGCTTGGAAATAAGCATACGCAGCTCAAATGGCTTTCCGACACAGTCATTTAAGCCTTCGTTTAAGAACATCATCTCCATTTCCGTAGACGCATTGGCGGTAAACGCGATGATCGGGACGGAAGTATATTCTTCATGAAAGCGGCGGATAATATGTGTCGTTTCGATTCCGTCCAGATCCGGCATCTGATGGTCCATAAATATCAGGTCATAGTGCTTAATGGAAATCTTTTTGATCGCTTCTTTTCCGCTCTGTGCGGTATCGACCTGCAGCTGCAGCGGTTTTAACAGCCCGTCTGCCACGGTCAGGTTTACCATATTGTCATCTACAATCAGAATCTGCGCTTCCGGTGCGATAAACTCATAATCCTCGTCCATCAGATTGTTGTAGTTCATATCGACGCTTTCCCGGTTAAAGATCATGGCAAGATTCAGCGAATAGACCGGTTTTTTTAAAATCAGCAGATTTGGCAGAAAATGGGTAAAGTGCATATCATAAAAATCCAGTATCAGGACGGCTGTAATATGCGGATGTCCTTTTACAAAAATTTCTACAGTATCACTAAAAAGCTTCTTATCAATAAATAGAAATTCAGCCTGTTTTGTTTCCAGGACAGTCAGTTCCATTTCAGAAGCCAGCGCATAATACTGGACATGTAGCCGGCGGATATCTTTTTCCAGCTGGGCGTGTACAATCGGATCTGCGATCAGCCCTGCAGCCGCGGACGGCGGGTCCTTGATTGCGATACTTGGTTTTGCGCGCGTGATACGCTGCGGCAGCTGGAAGGAGAAGCGGGAGCCTTTGCCGTATTCGCTCTCCACACGGATCGTTCCCATCATCAGATGCAGCAGCTGCTGGCTGATGGCCAGTCCCAGTCCGGTGCCCTCCAGATTCCGGTTGCGTTTGCTGTCTAACTGCTGGAAGGACTGAAAGAGCTTTTCCAGATTGGCTTTTTTGATCCCGATGCCGGTATCCTGTATGGTCGTCTGCAGGACGACTTCATCATCGTTTTTTACAAGCGGCTCACACGTTAAAGTAATGTAGCCGTCTTTGGTAAATTTTACGGCATTATTTGCCAGATTGATAAAAATCTGCTTGATACGCAGGCTGTCTCCGAGCAGCTCAAACGGGATATCCGGTGAGATGTCCAGAATGAGTTCGACATGCTTTTGTCCGATATGGGACATCATAATATTTGCCACGTCATTGATCATGGACATCGGCTCATATTCACCCATTGTAATATCCATTTTGCCGGATTCAATTTTGGAAAAATCCAGAATGTCGTTGATAATCATCAGCAGGTTTTTTCCAGCGCTTTTAATCTGGCTGACATAATCGCGGGCAGTCAGCGGCAGCTCTTCCCGCAGGGCCATCTCAGCCATGCCGATAATGGCGTTCATCGGCGTACGGATCTCGTGGCTCATATTTGCCAGAAAGTTGGATTTCAGATTGGTAATCCGCTTGATTTTGGCATTTTCCTGCAGGATTACAAAATTATGGTAGGCGATGCTGGCCAGTGCGTTTGTAATCGTATGCAGAAACAGAGAAGCACGGTTGATCTCTTCTCTCTGAAAAAATGGTATATGATGATAAGCCTCCAGATATTCTTCCTGATCGAAACCAAATTCGTTTGCCATATGGCGGATTCTGGCATCATCCGGCGGCCCGTCCAGCAGCTGACCACCAAAAAAACATCCGATCAGCTGATTGTCGATAATCAGAGGAATGGCAAAACAGCGCAGTCCGGCATGGCAGTGATAGGAGATGGCGCTGCCCTTATGAAAGGCATGTCTGGCGGTGTTAAGGTCACTCATCCGGCAGCGCTGTTCTCCGATTGGGGATGAGCGTGTAAATCTGGAACAGAAATCGGACTGACAGGAACAGCCGGTCACGTAATTTCCGTCCGCATCTGTTATGTAGGCAGCGATGCCGGTCATTTTTGAAAAAGAATTTTGCATTTCCTGTAAAATGGAAATGTCTATCAGGTCCGTTAACAATAAAGTCTCTTCCATAAAAAACGATCCTTCCCTCGGAATCTGATTATCCGCGATCGAAGAGACGATCGGATAATCAGATTCCGAGGGAAGGATCG
>CANTHI010000252.1 GCA_947653505.1 uncultured Eubacterium sp. | reverse complement strand
ACGGGGCAAAGTTCCTCTCCCAGCTGGTTTTCACAGGCATTACATCAGATTACCGAAATGTTTAGTATGAATTTCTGCATGATGTTTTGCTATAATGTATGTTAAGCATTTTACGTAATTTTTCGTTACAACGTGTGTAAAGCTTTTGAAAACCAGCCGGATGGGAGGCGGCGATCTGTCTGCCTGAGACGTTGGAAGAATGCTTAGAAGTTCTTAGTATTCTGCGAGGTACACAGGCGGCGAAGCCGAAGCGGCACCTTTAGCTGCTGGCGGAACGCCAGAAGCGAAGTAGGTGACGCGCCCGTCCGGTACCACAGTCTGGATGCAGAATACTTAGAACTTCTTGCATTCTGGAATAGGAGCAGGCAGACAGATCGCCGCCTCCCATCCGGCGTCTGCATAGCCAAAATGTAACATTATTATGTAAATTGTTGCATTTCCACTTATGTTCGTGCCAATGGGGAAAACCGCGCGTTCCTGACCCGTAAAAAGTAACAGACGGTCATTCAATTACCGGAAAAAAGTATTTTCATCTTGATTTCTGCGTCAAAATATGATATCGTAAACTACAACAACGCAACGAAAAGGAATAGTAACCATCTGCTGGAAATCAGAGAACTGCCGGCTGGTGCGAGACAGTCAGAAAGCTTGTGGTGAACTGACCTTGGAGCGGCTGCCTGAAGGCTGCAAAAGCTGTGTAGGAGCAGACGGAACATCCCGCCGTAAAATGGGGAAAAGCATTACGCCGCAGTGCGGCCGTGCTGGTGAGGGCATGACGTTGTCATGAAATAGAGTGGTACCGCGCAAATCTGTTTTCTGCGTCTCTATGAAACGATAAATGATAGTTTCATAGGGATTTTTTTATTTTATAAAATTATAATGAAAGTGTATGGAAGGAGTTATTTATCATGAATGCTGCGAAAAAGTATGGGGTGTCTTATTTTATGCCGCCGAAAGTAACGTTTCACTGGGCAGAGCAGGACCGGATCTGCAAAGCGCCGGTCTGGTGCAGTGTGGATCTGCGGGATGGAAATCAGGCACTTGTCGAGCCGATGAGTCTGGCGGAAAAGCTGGAATTTTTTAAGCTGCTTGTTAAGATCGGATTTAAAGAGATCGAAGTTGGATTTCCTGCTGCGTCGGATACGGAGTTCCGGTTTGTGCGGACTTTAATCGAAGAACATATGATTCCGGACGATGTAACCATTCAGGTACTGACACAGGCACGGGAGCACATTATTAAGAAGACGTTTGAGGCAGTCAAAGGAGCGTCACATGCTGTCATCCATCTTTACAACTCTACGTCGGTGGCGCAGCGGGAGCAGGTTTTTAAAAAGAGCAGGGAAGAGGTAAAGCAGCTGGCGGTAGACGGCGCGGCATTGTTAAAGCGGCTGGCGGATGAGACGGATGGCAGTTTTACGTTTGAATATAGTCCGGAGAGCTTTCCGGGAACAGAAGTGGATTATGCGCTGGAGGTGTGTAACGCAGTGCTGGATGTCTGGCAGCCGGATGATGCCCGTAAAGTAATTATTAATATTCCGACTACGGTGCAGATCGCAATGCCGCATGTATTTGCCTGCCAGATAGAATATCTGCATGAAAATCTGAAATACCGTGAGCATGTGATTCTGAGCGTTCATCCGCATAATGACAGAGGCTGCGGCGTCAGTGATGCAGAATTTGCCGTGCTGGCTGGTGCGGACAGGATTGAGGGCACACTTTTTGGAAATGGCGAGCGTACCGGTAATGTGGATCTGATTACGGTCGCTTTGAATATGGCCTGTCATGGGACGGATCCGGGGCTGGATTTTTCCAATATGCCTGCGATCAGACAGACGTATGAAAAGCTGACCGGTATGCGTGTACATGAGCGGACGCCGTATGCAGGGGATCTTGTGTTTACCGCGTTTTCCGGTTCCCATCAGGATGCGATCTCAAAAGGAATGGAGTGGAGAAAGGAAGGCAGGAGCGGAGAATACTGGAACGTGCCGTATCTGCCGATTGATCCGAAAGATCTGGGCAGGGAATATGAGTCTGACATTATCCGGATCAACAGCCAGTCCGGCAAGGGCGGAGTAGCGTTTATTTTAAAACAAAACTTTGGGTTTGATATCCCGGCTGAGATGAAGGAAGAGGTCGGGTATCTGATTAAAAGCATTTCAGACAGGGAGCATAAAGAGCTGAGCCCTGCGCAGATCCATGAGATTTTTGAAGAGCATTATGTAAACCGGGAAGATGTTTTCAGAATCAAAGAATGCAGATGGATGGAGCAGGAAAAACGTGCGGTTGTAACGATTGAAAATGGGCTGTGCAGATCTATTGAGGCAGCTGGAAATGGAAAATTTGACTGTATCAGCAATGCGGTCAAGACATTTTTCGGGATCAGCTATGAAGTATCGTCTTATAATGAACATGCCAAGACAAAAGGGTCTTCTTCCCATGCGGCATCTTATGTAAAGGTTTTATACTGGGGAAAAGAATACTGGGGAGTAGGTGTCAGCGAGGATATTTCTGAGAGTTCCATACGGGCTTTGATCTCAGCTGTCAATAAGCTGACGAAGAGTATCAACCGGAAGGGTCTGGAAGAAAAGATGATACAGATTATCGATTATATACAGAATCATTATAAAGAAATCACGCTGGAAAAACTGGCACAGACATTTCAAATGCAGGAAACGGACATAAGCGGATACGTATCGGGTCAGACTGGAGAATCTGTGCAGGATTTAATCGAAAAGATCCGGATGAAGGCAGCCAGAAAAAAACTGAAAGAAACGGATATGGCGATAAAAGAGATTGCGAAAGAAACGGGTTATCCGGATGTAACACAGTTTGCGTGTGCATTCCAGAAAGTTTATGGACAGATGCCGCTGGAAGTCCGGTCCGGTCAGAACTAAATGACAGTCTGTCTGCGAAGCGGTTTCTAATGGCTGGATATGTGACAATTTAATGGTTTCCCGGGTTTGGTGGAAAAAGAATTTTCGTGTCCATTGACAAAAGGATAGTTATCCTATAGTATGTTGTAGTAGAACGATAACTGTATGACAAATAATATCAGGGAGGGCACGATTATGGAATTAAAAACGACGTATGAAAAATTTACAGAATGTCTGGCCGGTCTGGCAGGCAGCTCTGAACCGCTCGACATGCTGCTGCTTATTGAGAGTTTTCTGAAAGCTTTTGACATGCATGGAAAAAGCGAAAGCAGCAGCGACAAGAAGATTTCTTTTGCAATCGCAGATACCCATACATCATGCTCTGTGGAGATAGATATGGGTAATGATAAAAGGCATATCAGATTGTTTCAGCTGGAACAGAAATAAGCAGCGGAATCATGCAGATAAACCGTACCGGAAAGCTTTTTAGCTGAATAGGTACGGTTTTTTGAATACAGACGTTCGTTACATAAAAGTCACCGTTTATGACAGGAACAAAGCTTTTCATGGATTTGTGCCGATGGATATGATGAGCTGATTAAGGAATAATAAAAAGGCAGGTGGTTCGGATGCTGTCCATAGCAGTATGTGATGACCAGATCATAGAATGCTGCAGTATGGCAGGAAAAATCAGGGATATCCTTCAGGAGATGAAAATACCATGCATGATCCGCCAGTTTCAGAGTGGCGGGGAGCTGCTGCGGGCAATGGAGAGTTTTGACATCGTATTTCTTGATATTATTATGCAGGAAATGGATGGGATGAAAACAGCGCAGATTTTCCGCAAAAAGGCTTCCGATAAAATACTTATTTTTGTATCTTCCAGCAGGGAGTATGTGTTCGAGGCGTATGACGTGGAGGCATTTCAGTATCTGTTAAAACCGGTGGATGACAGGAAACTGAAAAAGGTATTACAAAAAGCTGTCCAAAAAGCAGAAAGCCGTTCACAGGAGTTTATGGTCGTCAGCAGGGAAAGGCAGAAAAAGAAGCTGTTTCTGGATGAGATATACTATTTTGAGATCAAAGGGAGAATGGTGGATGTTCATGGAACGGATGGTGTTTTTAGTTATTATGAACAGATCGGGGAGCTGGAAAATAAACTGCGGGATAAAGATTTTTTCAGGTGTCATAAAAGTTATCTGATCAATCTGAAACATGTAGAGGGATACAACAGGCAGGAAGTGACTCTGGAAAATGGGGAAAATATCGTGATTGCAAAAAGAAGATATGAGGAATTTTGCAGGGAAGTGCTCAGAGTCATGCGCAAACAGGGAGGGATTTTGTGAGACAGTTACCATACTGTGCGGATGTGTTCATCACAGCGCCCTGCTATCTGGGATATTTATGGATGGCAGATAAATTTTGTGAAAGATATCTGCGGACTACAAAGAAAAAGGAACTGCTGTTTTTGGTGTTTTCCTTTGGCGGATGGCTGCTTTTCAATCTTTCAGACAGATGGTTTCCGGTTCCTTATATTCTTTCTGCGATCATGTACAGAATATTGCTGACAGGACTGGTAGTATTGCTGTATCAGGCAGGCTGGGAGAAAAAAGTTCTGGCTGCTTCCATACTGATGAACGTTGGGAGTCTGGTGGAAAATATGGCCGGGTCTTTGCTGTCGTGTCTGATTTTGTATTTCAGACATGCCGTAAAAAAGATTCCGGAACCGTGTTTCAGAGAGTGGGAAATAGAACTGACTGACTGTATCAGCTTTGGTCTGGCTGCGCTGGCCCTGTATGCGATAACAGGGTATTTCAAAACTGTCTTTCAGGAAAAGACGGGGAGATGGTATGTTATGCTGGCGGCTCCGTTGTTTGTACTCCTTGCGGTATCTGACGTGGCAGCATGGGGTGCAGGTCAGGGGATTATGATCAGAAGCGGGGGAACGATGGGATTGTATTACGATCAGTTATTCAGCCATATGGAATTTTGTATTCTGTCAGCTTTATCCATGACGGCTGCAGTTTTATTTGTATTTGGAATGAACCGGGTTTATCTGGAGCAGGAAAAAAGCGGCTGGTACCATGCGCAGATTGAGGTTTACAAAACGCTGACAGAGCAGTACCGGCAGTCAGAACGGCTGCGGCATGATATGAAAAATCATATCCTTGCCCTGTCCGCGCTGTTTCGCAATCAGGAATGGGACAGGATGGGGGATTACCTGAAAAATATGGAGGGAATAGCTTTGGATGCCGGCGTGGATATGACAGGAAACAAAACGGTGGATGCACTTTTGTACCAGAAGAGAAAACGGGCACAGGAGGCAGATATCCGGTGGGAATGCGATGTGCAGATACCAGAAGGATGCGGGATTCATGAGTTTGATCTGTGCATATTATTTGGAAATCTGTTAGATAATGCGCTGGAAGCGTGTAATCGGATACAGATATCTTATGCTGGATGCTGTTTTATCTCGGTTCAGGCAAAAGCGGTAAAGAAATGTTTTCTGATAGAAATAAAAAACAGTATGGATGAGACGGAAAAAGCTCCGGACGGATTTGAAGGTCAGGGAACGGCAAAGGGGCGCGGAATTGGTCTTTACAATGTTTCCGATGTGGTGCATGGGCATCAGGGGGTGCTGGAGCTTAAAGCTGGTAAAGGTATTTTTGCGGTATCTGTTCTGATACCGATGCGTGATGTATGATGTATGGGACATCGAAAGAAAAATAAATCAGAATAGCACATACCGGTATTCCGGTGCCGCTTAGGCTATGCCGTCTGTGTATCGGATACATTTCCTCTCCCGGCGTCTTCCATCCGGCGTTCGCATAGCCAATAGGCAACACATTATGTAAATCGCTGCATTTTTCCTGAAAAATAGTCTCCAGTTTTGTTTGTATTATGGCTGGATTTGTGGTATAGTTTTTATAGACAGGCCGTCCGCGGCATATCTGTGCTTCAAAAAGCATATCTGAAATCTGTATTCTGTATTCAGCAATGATTCAGTAAAAGAAA
>CANTHI010000251.1 GCA_947653505.1 uncultured Eubacterium sp. | reverse complement strand
CCTGTCTGCCTGAGACGTTGGAAGAATGGTTAGAAGTTCTTAGTATTCTGCCCGATACACAGGCGGCGTAGCCGAAGCGGCACCTTTAGCTGCTGGCGGAACGCCAGAAGCGAACCAGGTGTCGCGCCCGTCCGGTACCAAAGAGTTGATGCAGAATACTTAGAACTTCTTGCATTCTGGAAAAGTCACAGGCAGACAGGTCACCGCCTTCCATCCGGCGTCCTCATAGCCAATACGCAACACTTTTAAGTAAATTGTTGCATTTCCACTTAAGTTCGCGCCTGTGGGGCTTTACCCCGTCTGCAGCCTAAGCCCTTTGTTCTTTTAGAGCCTGCAGAAACGCATAAGGAATCTGCAGATTGCCTTTCCCTGTTCCAAGCCGGATATCTGGTTTGTTTTTGCCGTGAAAATCGGATCCGCCCGTAATCAGAAGGCCATATTCTTCTGCCAGCCTGCGCATCCGGATTTCATCATCCGCAGTATTTTCTGAATAAACCGCTTCCAGACCGCACATGCCTGCGTCTTTCATTTCAGCGATCATCTGGCGCAGGGATTCTTCAGAGAGCTGATAAAGCACCGGATGCGCCAGCACGGCCAGTCCGCCGGCATTGCGGATGAGCGTGACAGCCTCCACAGGAGAGATCTTTGGCCGGTCGATATAACAGCAGCAGTTTTCTCCCAGATATTGTGCAAAAGCGGTCCGCGTATCCGCAATCTGCCCGGTTTCACATAAAAATCTGGCCATATGCGCTCTTGTCAGTACACTGTCTGGAAATTTTCCGGTCAGCTGTTCCATTGTAATGGAAAATCCTTCTTCCTGCAGCCGTTCCACCATGCGTACGTTGCGTGTGGCACGGAACTCACGAAATTCCTCCAGCATGGCCTTAAGCTGTGGATAATCCGGCGATACATAGTAGCCCAGTACATGAACCTCACAGTTTTGGTATTCCGTAGAGAGTTCAACGCCGGCAACCAGCTCAATATCCAGTTTTCCGGCTGCGTCAGCGGCTTCACTGATACCATCCATCGTATCATGATCTGTTAAAGCCATCGCGGACAATCCGGCTTTTTTTGCTTCGGCGGGCAGGCTGGAAGGCGAAAAGGTTCCGTCGGATGCGGAAGAATGTACGTGCATGTCGATCATGCGTGTATCTGTCATAATATTAAACTCCTCTCGTGTCAGATGTATCCAGTATAGAAGGATGGGGGACAAAAGTCAAGGGAGAGGATTTTGGAGCTGCTATTGAACAATTTTAGATATCGTTATGATACACATTTCGTTGAAATTTTCCTATCGTCCGGTTGTAAACCAGGATTTTTCATTCATGAATTTTTTATAAACAGACACCCGCCCGATTGACAAAATACGCCTGTATTTATATAATTCTTGCAAGAGAAAGAACAGGCAAAGAGCCATAGGGAGGTCCCAATGAAATTTATGAATAAACTGGAGCGTAAATTTTCGAGATATGCGGTTCCAAATCTGACCATGTATCTGATTTTCGGCTATGTGATTGGATATGTACTGGGCAGACTGTCGCCAGCGATGCTGAATTTCCTGACGCTGGATCCGTATCAGGTGCTGCACGGGCAGATCTGGCGGCTGGTTACATGGGTGCTGATACCGCCGTCTGCGCAGAATATATTATTTTATATTATCATGATGATGTTTTATTATCAGCTGGGCACAAATCTGGAGCATACATGGGGGTGCTTCCGTTATAATGTTTATATTTTTGGCGGGATTTTGTATACCATTATCGGGGCAATTGCTACATGGATGATTATGACGGCGCTTTATGGGAATGCTGCGCTTACAGGCGTGATTGTCGGAGGGCAGGTCAGCACATATTACATCTGCATGTCTATTTTTCTGGCATTTGCTGTCTGTTATCCGAATATGCAGATTTTACTGTATTTTATCATTCCGATTAAAATGAAGTGGATGGCATATGTGTATGCGTTTCTGATGCTGCTGGATCTTGTGCAGAGCGCATGGCCGCAGAGAATCGTCATGATTATGTCATTGCTTAATTTTGTCATTTTCTTTTTGTCGACAAGAGATCTGTACCGGTTTTCTCCAAAGGAAGTCCATCGCAGGCAGGTCTACCGGCAGGCGGTCAGGCGTCCGCAGAATGCAGGGATTACGAAGCATAAATGTGCCATTTGCGGCAGAACAGAGCAGGATGATCCGTCGCTTGAATTTCGGTTCTGCTCCAAATGTACGGGCAACTATGAGTACTGTCAGGATCATCTGTTTACGCATCAGCATATTCAGTAGCCCGTCTGCAGGTGCAGGAGTGACCGGATGAAGAAATAAAATCCGGACAGAAGGATATGCGGCATGCAGAAAAGGAACCGGACAGATGGCAGACGGGGATATCCGGATTGCAGAAATGAGGGGGCAGGAGGCATACAGGAATGTCTTTACAGGGACAGACAAACGGACAGCTCAGGGAGCATGTAAAAGAACGTATAAAAATAAAGGAACCGAAACAGTACAGGGTCATTATGCATAACGATGACTTTACGTCGATGGAGTTTGTCGTGGATATTTTAATGCATATTTTTCATAAAGATCCGCTGGAGGCGGAACGGCTGATGCTGCTGGTGCATAAAAGCGGCAGGGCAGCGGTAGGCGCTTATCCGTATGATCTGGCTGTTACAAAAGTGCAGGCAGCATCGGATCAGGCAAAGAAAGAGGGATTTCCATTCCGCATGACAGTGGAGGAGGCGTGAGGATGCAGGTATCGGATGAAGTAGCGCAGATGCTTGATACAGTATTTCTGCTGGCGGCAAATGCCCGGTTTGAATATGTCACACCGGAGCTGATGCTGTATGTGGCATGCCAGAATCAGGTGTTTTCACGGGCATTTGAAAACTGCGGCGGAACGACGCAGGAGCTGGACCGGCAGTTAAAGACGTATCTGGAAGAATATATGCAGCCGTGCGCACAGGATGCGGATGTTACGCCGCAGCTGTCGCAGGGCGCTGCCGTGCTGCTGTCGCGTGCATGGGAATCAGCACAAAACAGCGGCAGGAAAACGGTAGAGCTGCCGCATATGGTACATGCCCTGTATGAGCTGAAGGAAAGCTATGCGGTGTATTATATGCGCCTGCAGGGAGTGGAGCAGGCAGAGCTTTTGCAGGAAATGCTGCTGGTGGAGGAAGAGCAGACGCAGGAAACGCCTGCGTCCGGCGGCAGGCGCAGGTCCCGTTCGGGGAATCGGCAGACAGAGTCTGAACCGGACGGGCAGGAAACGGAAGCTGCCAGTACGCAGGGCGGCTACTGGAAAAAGTATGCGGTCTGTATGAATGAGGATCTGGAGGGGCGCAATCCTCTGATAGGAAGGCAGGAAGAGCTGGAGCGGACGATGCAGATTCTCTGCCGCAGAGAGAAAAACAATCCGCTGCATCTGGGAGAGCCGGGAGTCGGAAAGACGGCAGTTGTGTACGGGCTGGCAAAGCTTTTTCAGGAACGGAAGGTCCCGGAGCCTTTGCGCGGCGCAAAGATCTTTTCGCTGGATCTGGGCAGTCTGATCGCAGGCACGCAGTACCGCGGGGAGTTTGAAAAGCGGCTGAAAAAAGTACTGGACAGCATTGCCCGTGAGGAAAAGCCGGTGATCTATATTGATGAGATTCATAATATCGTAGGCGCAGGCTCTGTCAACGGGGGAAGCCTTGATATTTCCAATCTGTTAAAGCCATATCTGGCGGATGGGCATATCCGGTTTATCGGAGCTACAACGTTTGACGAATATAAAAAACACTTTGAAAAAAGCAAAAGTCTGGTACGGCGTTTTCAAAATGTGGAAATCAAAGAACCGCAGGAAGCGGATGCGGTCAGAATCCTGGAAGGACTAAAGGAAAATTATGAAGCGTTTCATGGTGTCATTTACGAAGACGGTGTGCTGGAATACGCCGTCTCCGTGAGTGCAAAATACATGACAGAGCGCTTTTTGCCGGACAAGGCGATTGATCTGATCGATGAGGCCGGGGCATTCCGGCGGATGCATCCGCTGGAGCAGGGGCCGCAGACCATCGGTAAAGATCTGATCGATGAGATTGTGTCAAAAACATGTCAGATTCCAAAACAGACAGTGGAGCAGGATGAGACGGAATCGCTGGCAACGCTTAAGGATCGTCTCGGACAGCTTGTATTTGGCCAGGATGAGGCGGTAGAACAGGTGGTAAGTGCGGTAAAGCTTTCCAGAGCCGGACTGCTGGAGGATGACAAACCGCTGGCAAGTCTGCTGTTTGTCGGACCTACCGGCGTCGGCAAGACAGAGATCGCAAAAAGTCTGGCCAGAGAGCTTGGCGTCCGTCTGATCCGCTTTGATATGAGCGAATACGAAGAAAAACATGCCGCGGCAAAGCTGATCGGTGCGCCGGCCGGATATGTGGGGTATGAGGAAGGCGGTCTGTTAACGGAAGAAATCCGCAGGCATCCGCATGCGGTGCTATTGCTGGATGAGATTGAAAAAGCACATCCGGATATTTATAACATTCTTCTGCAGGTGATGGATTATGCGACACTGACGGACAATCAGGGCAGAAAAGCGGATTTTCGCAATGTCATTATTATTATGACTTCCAATGCAGGGGCCAGCCGGATTGGAAAGGCAGGCATTGGATTTTTAGGGGAAGATACGACGGCAGATATTGTACAGGAAGAAGTCCGCCGGATTTTCCAGCCGGAATTTCGCAACCGTCTGAATAAAATCATCGCGTTTCATGGTATCGATGAAAAAATGGCGGTACAGATCATAGAAAAGAAGCTGCGTGAGCTTGGAAATATGCTGTCACGCAGACAGGTCAGTCTGACTGTGGATGATACGGCAAAATCGCTGATCCGGAAGAAAGGCGTCAGCAAAGAATATGGCGCAAGAGAGATTGTGCGTGTGATTCAAAGCGAAATTAAGCCGCTTTTTGCGGATGAGATTTTATTTGGCAGTTTAAGACAGGGTGGAATGTGTACCCTGACGGCGGACAGGGAGCAGTTCCGGCTTGTGACATCCTCATGCCAGGCTGTGTAAATGGAGAAAATGATAAACAGGGAGTTGGATATGCCGGTGTATCGTCTGAACAAAAATGAAATATCGTTTCCGGATCCGGCGCTTGCGCGTGCGGATGGGCTGCTGGCTGTAGGCGGTGATCTGTGTGAGGAGCGTCTGCTGTTTGCTTATACACATGGGATTTTTCCCTGGTATGAGCCGGGGGAGGAGATTTTGTGGTGGTGTCCAAAAGAACGCTTTGTCATTTTTCCAAAAGAAATACACGTCTCCCGTTCTATGAAAAAATATATGAAAAAGCATGTGCTGCAGCTTGTCCTGAACCGGGATTTTGCACATACGATGCACCAGTGCCGGATGAAACGGGAAGATCAGGAAGGTACGTGGATTACGGACGAGATGGAAGCCGCGTACTTCCGTCTGCATCGCAGCGGTTATGCGGTCAGTGTGGAAGCGTTTGAGGATGGGGTCTGCGCAGGCGGATTTTATGGCGTCTGCATTGGCCGGTGCTTTTTTGGGGAAAGTATGTATTCGGATCTGCCAAACGGTTCAAAGACAGCGCTGATTTTATTTGCCCGTTTGCTGGAGCAGAGGAAGTTTTTTATGATCGACTGTCAGTTTCATACGCAGCATCTGGAGCATATGGGTGGAAGAGCCATTTCGTGGGAAGAATATCAGATACTGCTTGGACAGGGATGCTTTCCGGACGGGTGATATATACAAGACACTGCCTGGGCAGGGATGTTTTTCAGACGGGTGATATTTTGACAGACGGGCCAGCACAGAGTCTGTCTTTTGTGGACGTCTTCCGTGCGGCCCTGAGAAAAGTATAGTGGCTGCGGGCGCTCCATCCGTGTAGTACTGGTACGAACCGGATTGTGATAAACTATGATTTTGGGCTGG
>CANTHI010000250.1 GCA_947653505.1 uncultured Eubacterium sp. | reverse complement strand
TATGATTTTATTTGTTATGCTTCCAGTAATATTCTTACCATTATTTCCAGGATATGATTTTATTTGTTATGCTTCCAGTAATATTCTTACCATTATTTCCAGGATATGATTTTATTTGTTATGCTTCCAGTAATATTCTTACCATTATTTCCAGGATATCATTTTATTTGTTATACTTCCAGTATAACAGCCTGATAGCCGCTTAAACGGAGTATGTTCCCATTCAGATTAAAAATAGAATCGTTGTTTAATAATATGTTTTTGCATGCAGATGGAAGCTCTACGGATTGTTCTTCCTTCTGATAATTTCCGATCACAAGAATCGTTTTTTCACCTTTGCGGTAATAAGCCATTAAATGATGCTGATGCTCCCATACAGGTTCCAATGTTCCATATACGATGGTTTCTTTATATGCAGGATGTTTGCGCAGGGCGATCAGCTGTTTGTAAAAGCTTCTGACGGAATCCGGATCATTTTGCTGTGCAGCTGCATTTATGGAAGTATAGTTTGGATTTATTTTAAGCCAAGGGGTACCTGTTGTAAAGCCGGCGTTTGGCTGATCAGACCACTGCATAGGGGTTCTGGCGTTGTCCCTGCTGTATCTGGATACAGCTTTTAATGCTTCTTCTGGTGAAAGTCCGGCTGATAAGGCCGTCTGGTATTCATCCAGCGTGGAAATATCATCGACTTCATCAATCGAAGTAAAAGGAACGTTTTCCATTCCAAGCTCCTGACCCTGATAAATAAACGGGATGCCGCGCAGCATAAAGTTCAGGGCAGCCAGCATTTTTTTGCTTTTTGTGCAGCAGTCTCCTTCGGGGATATAACGGCTGACGCCGCGTGGTTCGTCATGATTTTCTATAATATTGGACAAAAATCCGGTAGTTCCTACTTTTGCCTGGGCTTCAAAACAGCATGTTTTATATTCATCCGGAGTGACTGGTCTGGCATCATACCATCCCTTGTCGCTGGCCCCGCAGATAGTTTCGTTAAAATCGAACATGCTGGAAAAGTAACCATGTTCACCGATAAAGTCCGCAATTTCGTCAGGATTTTCATGAAATACTTCACCTACGGTAAAAGCATCGTATTTTTCAAATGTGCAGTCTCTCATCTCGCCTAAAAATTCTCCAATGCCATGCGCATCTTTTAACATATTTTCGATACTACTCAGGCCATCGTTGCGGTCAGGTTCATAATTGCGGAATGGCAGAGCTTTTTTTATGTTGATGATAGCATCAATACGGAAGCCGCTGATTCCTTTATCCAGCCACCAGTTTATATTTTTATAGATTTCCTGCCGGAGCTTTGGATTTTCCCAGTTTAAGTCTGGCTGTTTTTTATGAAAAACATGCAGGTATTGTTTATTCGTACCAGGGAGGTCTTCCCATACGGGTCCGCCAAAATAAGAACGCCAGTTAGTAGGAAGTTCCTGTTCTGTTTTATCCTGCAGATAAAAGAAGTTGCCGTACTGGCCATCCGGATCCTGACAGGCTTTCTGAAACCATTCGTGTTCATCGGAACAATGGTTGACAACAAGATCCATGAGAATATACATATTTCTCTT
Source organism: uncultured Eubacterium sp. (assembly GCA_947653505.1). The sequence goes on along the minus strand of CANTHI010000250.1, from coordinate 4,349 downwards.
TTTTGCTTCAGCAATCAGCTGTTCCATATCCTCCATTGTACCAAAACGGGGATCGATGTTGTAGTAGTCTGAGATATCATATCCCTCGTCTGCCAGCGGGGAACAGTAGCAGGGTGAAAGCCAGATGATGTCAATGCCAAGATCATGTAAATAATCCAGCTTGCTGATAATCCCCACAAGATCGCCGATACCGTCTCCGTTCGAATCATAAAAGCTTTTTGGGTAAATCTGGTATGCTACTTTGTCATGCCACCATTTCTTTGTCATATTCACGCCTCCATCAAAATTATTTCCTTTATTATAATGCGAAATTCGGAATATGTCTTACGTTTCTTTGATTAAAAAATACGATATTTTGACTTTTTATAATTCAGTGTTGCTGGAGGAAATATTTTTCCGGTATCTGAGTGGCGTCGTATTTGTATATTTACGAAACTCCTTTAAAAAATTACCCAGATTGTTGAAGCCGCATTCCAGACAGATTTCCATTACAGGCAGATCTGTCTCCTTTAAAAGCCGGACAGACTGTTTGATCCGGTAGTCATTTATGTATGACATTGGAGAACGTCCAATTGCTTTCTTAAAAAAACGGCAGAAATACTGTTCGTTCATACTGACAAGTTCTGCCAGATTATGAATATAAATTTTTTCCTGATAGTGTTCCATAATATAGGTAATGATTTTTTTTATTTCTTCGACACGTTTGTCACAGCTGGTCTTTGATTTTAGAAACAGTCTGTGATCAGAAAGGAGCGCCAGGATGCGCAAAAGGCCTGATTTGACATAAAGCTGGCTTGTAATATCATCGGATGGTGTCTGCCTTGGAAACGGCTTTGCACAGAGATTCATAATTTCTGAAAAAGCGTTTCGTATTGGAAAAAAAGCCGGATGTTCCGGCAGAAGACAGCGTGGAAATAACAGGGTACCATTCTGAACGGGCTGGATCAGCTGTACCTGAATATCATCGTAACATTCGAAGCTCAGAAGATCTGGTGAAAAAACAATTGCTTCTTCGGCAGAGCTGTTATCTTTTTCAATGACGATGCTGTGAAGCTCGCCAGGATTGATAAAGTACAGACATTCCGAACGGACCGGATACGATTCCATATTGATTTCCAGCCGGAAATCTCCCTCAAAAAAGTAGATGATCTCTATTTCATCATGCCAGTGGTGCCGGACCATAGTGCCTTTGGAGGCAAAACAGGTCTTGTATGCGGCCAGGGGAAATAATTTTGTGCCGTGGCGGGGTTCTTTTAAGTCTGGTGATTGTGTGTGCTGCATAAGCGGCCTCCTTGCCTGATGTCGGAGTGTTGTTTGTAATATGAAATTAACATTGGGAGATGGAAAAGTCAAGGGCAGGGATAGAAAGTTATTTTCTGAAGGAATGTTGTGTGTATCATGTTACATATATATAGAAGAAAGAGAGAATGTCTGGTAAATTTATGAATTATTTATGGGGATTTATGATTGTGTCTGGAATTGTGTACGCGTCTCTGACGGGTAAATTGCCGGAGGTTACGCAGGCGGCTCTGGATTCTTCGAAGGAAGCGGTGACGCTTTGTATTACGATGACGGGGGTGATGTCGCTTTGGATGGGGCTGATGCGGATTGCGGAGAAGGCGGGGATTATTGCGGGAGCGGTAAAAGGACTAAAGCCGTTTTTGAGATTTTTGTTTCCGGACATTCCGAAGGAGCACTTGGCAAATCAGTATATTGCTGAGAATTTTATTGCCAAGGACTCTGTTATTATAGGACTAAATAAAGAACCTTTAACGAAAGGGCTTTATTTGGTCCTATTTGTAACAGTTCAGATAACCCATTGAACTGTTACGTATCCAGTCATTAATAATGGTTCATTGCTTTCTGGCCGGAAGCATGTTAATATGATGGATAGGAATTGTATTTCATTATAAGAAATGGGGATAGCTATGGAACTGCGTGTTTTAAAATATTTTTTAGCAGTGGCAAGGGAGGAAAATATCACAAAGGCCGCAAATCTTTTGCATATCACCCAGCCTACGCTTTCCAGGCAGATGATGCAGCTTGAGGAAGAACTTGGGATCAGGCTTTTCCGTAGGGGCAGGCATAACGTATTGCTGACGGAGGAAGGGATGCTGCTTCGGCGCAGGGCGCAGGAAATTGTAGATCTGGCGGAAAAGACAGAAAAAGAACTGGTGCATGGTGAAGAAACCGTGTCAGGGGAAATATCCATTGGCTGCGGTGAAACACAGAATATGAAACCGTTAGCGGAGATGATTTCTTCTTTTCAGGAAGAGTATCCAGAGGTGATGTTCCATATGTACACTGCCATTGCAGATGATGTGACAGAACGGCTGGAAAACGGTATCCTGGACATGGGGCTTTTATTGGAACCGGTAGAAATCAGCAGGTATCATTTTGTAAGGATGCCCCTGCGGGAAAAATGGCATGTCCTTATGCGCAGGGACTGCCCGCTTGCAGAGAAAGAAAAGATAACGCCGCCTGATCTGGCTGGTATGCCGCTTATTATTGCAAAGCGTCAGTCGGTACGCAATTTACTGGAAAACTGGTTTGGCGATGAAGCAGGAAAAATCCGGGTGGTATCGACATGTAATCTTTCCCATAATAATGAATCTCTGATGGTAGAGGGAGGCATGGGGCTGGCACTGATGATGGAGTATACCTGCGGCCATGAGAGCCTGTGTTTAAGACCCCTGGAGCCGGAGATTGCCAGCGGATGCGTATTAGTCTGGAAGAAGAACCAGACGCTTTCTCCCGCAATGGCACGGTTTATTGGATATGTGAAAAAATATTTTACGCTGTGACGATCGTTAAGCTGGTAAAGGACTGTAAAGGAAAATTTACAGTCCTTTTTTTATTTTCTGTCATACAATATGGGCATTTCTTGAAATTCAGTATAGGTATTAGACATAGTGAAAAAAGTTATGTATGATGGAACTATAATAAGAGAAGGAGGTCATCCATATGAGCAAAAAGTATGAAAGCCTTGCAGGGACGATTGTAGAAAAAGTGGGCGGCAGCGGGAATATCAGCGCTGTGCGCCATTGCCAGACAAGGCTTCGTTTCAATCTGAGAGATACCGGAAAAGCGGATAAAGAGGGTATCGGGAACCTGGATGGGGTGGCGCAGGTCGTAGAGAGCGGTGGTATGTTTCAGGTTGTCATAGGCATGCATGTGGCAGAGGTGTTTGAGGAAGTAGAAAAACTGGTTCCGAACAGGGAAGGGCAGGAAGAAACGGACAAAGGGAATGGCAAAAAAATGTCGCCGCCAGATTATGTGATTGATTTTGTGTCCAGTGTATTCCAGCCGATTGTACCGGCGCTTTCCGGAGCCGGTATGCTGAAAGCCCTGATGGCATTGCTTACCGTATTTCATCTGGTAAATTCAGATTCACAGACTTATTACATATTAAATTTTTTTGCAGACGCAACTTTTGCGTTTCTGCCAGTCCTTCTGGCCTATACGACGGCAAAAAGGATGAAATGCAACGCGATTCTGGCTATGTCTGTGGCAGGCATTATGTGCCATGCAAATTGGCTGGCATTAGTAGCCGCAGATGAACCGGTAAAATTTTTCGGTGTGATACCGTTCTATCTGGTATCTTATACATCAACCGTTATCCCGGTTATCCTCGTTATTATCGTACAGTCTTTTGTGGAGAAATGGCTGAACAAAGTAATTCCAAAAGCAGTGAATCTTGTATTTGTCCCAATGTTTACCTTTCTTATCATGGGTACGCTGGCATTGTCAGTTTTAGGGCCGGTAGGAGATTATGTCGGTGAAGGTCTTGCGCTGGTTTTTGACTGGCTGAGTACAAATGCAAGCTGGGCCCCTGCTGCTCTGATTGGAGGACTGTTTCCTGTTATGGTTATGTTTGGCATTCACCATGCGGTTGCGCCGCTTGGAAGTATGCAGATGGCAAGCCTTGGCTTTGACAGCATTTTTGGGCCGGGATGCGTATGCTCTAACATTGCACAGGGAGTTGCCGCGCTGGTTGTCGGTTTGCGTACAAAAGAATCCAAAACAAAGCAGCTTGGCCTGTCTACCGGTGTTACGGCGCTGATGGGGATTACAGAGCCGGTATTGTATGGATTGAACCTGCCGAAGAAATATCCGCTTGTTTCGTCAATGATAGGCGGGGGTTTAGGCGGTCTGTATGCCGGCGTTACACATACGCACCGTTTTGCGACAGGCTCTTCAGGGATTCCGGCAGTGCTTCTTTATATCGGTGACGACACCATGAGCTTTTTTTGGAACATTATCATTTCTCTTCTGATTACGGCAGTATCTACGGCAGTTATTACATTTATTCTTTCATTAAAATTTGAAAAGAGTGTGGAAATGCAGAC
>CANTHI010000249.1 GCA_947653505.1 uncultured Eubacterium sp. | reverse complement strand
AGGTGTCGCGCCCGTCCGGTACCACAGACTGGATGCAGAATACTTAGAACTTCTTGCATTCTGGAAAAGGAACAGGCAGACAGATCACCGCCTCCCATCCGGCGTCCGCATAGCCAAAAAAGTAACATTTTTATGTAAATTGTTGCATTTTCCGCTTAAGTTGGCGCCTATGGGACAAATCCCCTCTCCCAGCGTCCGGTTCCCCAATATGTAACACATTACTAAATTGTTACATTGAAAATCCAAACTCACAGAAACAGGCAGACAGGTCCTCCCTCCCGTTATTCGTGCACAAAATGCTGCCATTCGTGCAGCGGTCTCCTTTTTAAACATTCTTTATGCTATACTCATCTACAGACAGATGAAATAAAAAGAGGCAGCAGTTCAACATCCGGACTGCCGCAGAAAGGAGTGTATATGCGATATCATATTTTTCAGAATATCATTTTTCTGCTAAAAGGAATCAGGCAGGAGCATCCACAACTGCTTGTGCTGCTTGCTGTAGAGGCTGTACTTTCGGTTATTTCACCAGTATTTGGCGTTTATCTTCCCAAAATAGCGCTGGAGCTTTCGATGTCTGGTGCGGATACTGGCAGGATTTTATGTACGCTTGGTACGATAGGGCTGCTTCTGGCGGTGTCTATGGCTCTGGCTGGAATGGCGCATGAAGGCAGGTATATGATGTACAATGATATGAGACGTTATTATCAGACAAAGCTGTTTTTGCAGTCTCTGGAATGCGATTATAAATATGTGGAAAGTGAGGAGGGTAAGCTCCGGTATGGGCAGGCAATGTCGACGCTTCAGAATGGCGACTGGTCAGCAACGTCTGTGATGATCGTTTCGGCTACCGATATGGTTGTCAGTACCCTGTGCTTTTTTATTTATTCCAGCATTTTATCTGCCTGCAGTCCGTATATGATTCTGCCGCTTCTGGCGCTGTCGCTGGTCAGTCTGGCTGGTACGCGCCATGCGCAGGGCTATGAGTACCGGCACAGGGATCAGGCGGCGGAGTATGATAAAAAGCTGCGGTATGTGACAGATACCGCAAGCAGTACGGCATTTGGAAAGGATATGCGTCTGTATCATGCAGGAGAGTGGTTTGTGGAACTGCGCGGCAGTCTGATCGGGCAGAGTATGAAGCTGACGCAAAAGATTCAGAACCGGTACTTTGCAGCTGGTATGGTAAATGCACTGGTATTGCTGGTGCGGGATGGGGCGGCCTATGCATGGCTGATCTATGCGGTGCAGTCCGGACAGATCAGTATTGCGGAATTTACCTTGTATTTTGGAGCGGTAACAGCGTTTTCCGGATTTGTAAACCGGATGGTGGACGATATCAACCAGCTGAACAGTGCAAATATGCAGATGAATCCTTTGCGGGATTTTTTGAACCATACGAAAGAGCCGCAGCCGGGAACCCTTGTAAAGATGGCAGATTTGAAAGATACTTCCATTGAGTTTCAGGATGTCTGCTTTTCTTATCAGACGGGAGAGAAGGTGCTGGACCATCTGAATCTTAAGATCCGTGCGGGAGAAAAGGCCGCGCTGGTAGGGGTAAACGGGGCTGGAAAGACGACGCTTGTAAAGCTGCTGTGTGGTTTTTACCAGCCGGATTCCGGACGCATTCTGATCGGAGGGCAGGATACAGCCTGTTTTCAAAAACCGGATCTGCGGAAGCTGTTCTCGGTTGTCTTTCAGGATATTTATATTCCGCCGTTTACGGTGGCAGAAAATGTATCCATGCGGGAAGCAGAAAAGACGGATTTAAGCCGTGTCAGGGACTGTCTGGAGCAGGCGGGGCTGTGGGAAAAAATATCCATGTGTGAGCGGGGGATGCATACACCTGTAACCAGAGAGATTACAGAAGGACTTGTGCTGTCCGGAGGCCAGCAGCAAAAGCTTTTGCTGGCAAGGGCGCTTTATAAAAATGCTCCGGTGCTGATTCTGGATGAACCGACGGCTGCGCTGGATCCGGTTGCGGAGAGCCAGACGTATGAGCAGTTTCATAAGACGGCTGCCGGCAAAACGACGCTGTTTATTTCGCACCGGCTGGCTTCGACCAGATTTTGTGATAAAATCGCTTTTCTAAGCGGCGGAAGGATCACGGAAGAAGGATCGCATGAAGAGCTTATGAAACTGGGAGGAGACTATTGGCAGATGTATGAGCTGCAGAGTCAGTATTATAAAGACAGGGAGGGTCAGGCATATGCATAATACCAGAGGAAAACGGATAAGTATGGCGTTAAGGCTGGTCTGGGATATGGACAGGCTGCTGTTATGTTACAGCATTGCTGGCTCTTTGGCAGGTTCGGCCGTTCCTTTTATTGGGATTTTATTGTCTGGCTATGTGCTGGACGGGCTGCAGGATGGGACAGAAATGAAGCAGCTGCTGTTGACAGCTTTGCTTTCGGTGCTGGCTGTCTTTCTGCTGATGGCGCTGGAGGCCTTTTTTAAAAAATGCAGGGAGGTCCATACGGATCAGTGCGGGAAGAAGTATCATACAGAAATGAGCATGAAGACGATTTCGATGGATTTTCCGCTGCTGGACAGTCCGGCTGTTAATGATATCCGTACGAGGATCATGCATGACAATGACTGGGGAGCCGGTTTTTATTCGCTGGTGTGGCAGCTGCCGGATTTGCTGGACAGTCTGATTCGCGCTGTATTGTCTGTCGTGCTGCTGCTGCCGTTGTTTGTCCGGTATCAGCTGTTTACAGATTTTACAGCTGTTTTGCTGATCGTGCTGTCTGCCGCTGTGATTGCGTCTGATGTCTGGTTTATTTCCCTGAAAAAGAAGGAGCATTTCCGGCTGCTGGATGATCCTTTTTTGGATAAGAGTTATCTCGGGTATTTTTTGTGGAAAGGGCAGGATTATCATTATGGAAAAGATGTCCGCATTTATCGTGCGAAACCGCTGATTGGACAGAAACTGAAAGGAGATGCTGAGGTAAAAAACAAATGGACGTACCGGCTTGTGAAAAACCAGATGCAGTCAGGGTTTTACCAGAATTTCTCTGCCGGTATGCTGCAGGCTGCTGCCTGGATCTTTGTAGTACTTCAGGCCGTATCGGGCGCATGGACAGCGGGAGCGGTTGTCAGATATGCGGGTATGATCTATCAGCTGGCCCAGTCCGTCGCGGACTTGTTTTTTGCAGTGGAAGAATATGCGGTTGCTTCTGGCCGTCAGATATCCACGATGGAGTATCTGCAGATTCCGGACATTTTGAAAAAGGGAAAACTTCCGGTGGAAAAGCGTGCGTTTTGCGATGGCGGGGATAATGAGTATGAGATCGAATTTTGCGATGTATCTTTCCAGTATCCGGGAAGCAGCCAGTATGCGCTGCGCCATGTCAGCCTGAAATTACGGATTGGACAGCGTCTGGCAGTCGTTGGAAGGAACGGAAGCGGAAAAACGACGTTTATCAAGCTGCTCTGCCGGCTGTATGATCCGACCGAAGGAGAGATACGGCTGAATGGGATTGATATTAAAAAGTATGACTACGAGGAGTATCTGGGAATTTTTTCTGTCGTTTTTCAGGATTTTAAGCTGTTTTCGTTTAGTCTCGGACAGAATGTCGCGGCCTGTGTGGATTATGATCCCGTAAAAGTGAAAGAATGTCTGAAAAAAGCCGGACTGGAGGAGAGTCTGTCCGGACTGCCGGATGGTCTGGAAACATGTCTGTATAAAGATTTTGAAGAAAACGGGGTGGAAATCTCCGGCGGCGAAGCCCAAAAGATTGCTCTCGCCAGAGCATTGTACAAAGACGCACCGTTTATCATACTGGATGAGCCGGCGGCAGCGCTGGACCCTGTGGCAGAATATGAGATCTATGCGAAGTTTAATGAGATCGTGGGCAATAAAACCGCGGTCTATATCAGCCACCGTCTGTCGTCCTGCCGCTTCTGCGATCAGATTGTAGTATTTGACGAGGGACAGATCATCCAGCGGGGCAGTCATGAGGCACTGGTTGCAGATCAAAAGGGGAAGTACCATCAGCTGTGGAAGGCGCAGGCACAGTATTACGTATAATCAGCTGTGGAAGGCGCAGGCACAGTATTACGTATCGTCCGGATCTTCCGGTATGCACTGGGGGTAAGTTTATATTTTTCTTTGAATCTGCGGTTAAATGTCCGCTGGCTTTCAAAACCACTGTCCAGACAGATATCCAGGACCGGATCTTTTGTGTGTTCCAGTCTTGCGGATGCATAACGCAGTCTCGCTTCATTAAGATACTGGTTAAAATTACAGTGAAAGGTTTTGGAAAAGATTCTGGACAGCACATATTTGCTTACTCCCAGGTCCCGTGCCATATCCTCTAAGGAAAACTGCTTTCGGAAATTCCCCGAGATATAGGAAACGGTCTGGTAAATCAGATCCTCACTTTCCAGACAGCTTTTTTCTACCAGATGCAGCTGCGGGATGCACCTGGCCAGAATGATCTGGACATACGCCTGCAGGATTACCGGTTCGCCTTCCCGAATCTGCAGAATCTGATTTAAGGCCTGCACAACGTCCGGCCCGAGCTGTGACGCTCTTAAAACCGGATGATCCGGTGCGCTGCACTGCAGCTTTCCGGCAAAAGTGCCAGTGACAGAAGGCGGGACGAGAATATGGGCAGCCCGATTGACACCTTTGGAAAATACCTGATAATGATGGATCACGTCAGAGAAGATAAAGCCAGGGTCTCCGCGTTCCATATGGTATAACTCCTGCCCGGCACCAGGTTCCAGTGTGCCTTCTGTTACGTAGGTGAGTTCTGCCGCGTGGTGTAAGTGCGGGGATATGTGTCTGGAGGATTGCTGGTATGCGAAAATTTCTTCTTTTGTGTCTTTGAATGTGAGATGCATGAGGGCTCCTTTTTCCCAGGGGATTGTTTTGCGGACGCCGGAAGGCCCCTGCAGGATTTGTCCACTTTTTCTCATCATCTGGCCTGCATTTTCCTCCTCCATGTCCTATAATGAATCTGCAGACAGGGAAAGGAGGAATACAATATGAACAGACTAAAAAATTACATGAACAGCCTGCTGGCCTTTTACGAAGCATACTTTAATCATGTATACCATGCATAATCCGGCAAAAGGATGAGGAAAGCAGACCACTTCACAAATGTGAAATGGTCTGTTTTTTATTAGAAAGCGCCATCAGAGCGGGTTCCCTTTTCTTTTCTGATCTGCTCACTGGCTTCTTCCACGTTCATTCTGGACAGAACGAGCAGAATCAGTACATTAAAGATAAATGGAAGCCATAAATACATAAACTGCATCATATGAAGGGCTGACTGTGGCTGTACGGCGTTTGTGCCCTTATAACCGCTAAATTCCAGGAGCCATCCGGCCAACGCGGTTCCGATGCCGCCGCCGATTTTGACTCCGAGAGAGGTGCAGGAGTACATCGTGCCGTCCACTCTTTTTCCCTGTGTCAGATAGGTGTATTCGGAACAGGAAGCGATTACGGCGTTCATGTCTCCCTGCCAGGGTCCCTGTCCGAATGCCGCAAGAGCCGTGAATGCCATCATCAAAGGAATATTTCCAAGGTATCCGGCGACAATGACCAGCGCCCTGCCGGCTACGGCAAGGATGTAGCCTCTGACATTCAGCTTATACATGCTTTTCCATCTGCCGACCAGAGCAGGTGTAAAGACCAGCGCGATAATCAGCGGTATATTTACAGCCCACGCGAACTGGCCGAACAGGTTTTTGTTTTTTAATACCCATGTCATATAAAAAATACCTGAGCCGATCATGGCGCTATACAGCTGCTGTAAGATGTAGGCTACGCAGATCAGCAGATAGAACCGGTTTTTTACGAGCAGCCGGAAGGCCTGTACCAGCCCGTATGTTTCTTCCCCGCCAGCCGTACCGCTCAATGTGGTCAACTTAAGATATACGGAACTTTGATATCTGAATAATGTAATTGTG
>CANTHI010000248.1 GCA_947653505.1 uncultured Eubacterium sp. | reverse complement strand
CCCCTATTCAGGCAGCCGCAGCGGTATGCGGTTTTATATTGAAAAAGTAACAGAAGACGATGCCGATGTCCTACGGGTATGGATTTTTCCAGGCCCGTTGTGTTTTGAAAAAACGGCAGATGACCTTCGCCAGTCCAAAACATTCGCCTTTTCGGAAGAAAGCATACCGGACATCGCAGACTGGCTGAATGACCAGTACGCACAGCGTCAGGATTACTGGAACAGCCACAAGCCGCTTTTCCCAGAGCCTTAAAATGAAAGCGACCGTAAACGTGCACCGGTTCCGGGCTTTACTGCTGCAACATGCCGCGAAACGTATCCTCACTGATGACATTTATCCCCAGCGATTGTGCTTTTGTCAGCTTGCTTCCGGCATTCTCCCCGGCCAGCAGATACGTTGTCTTTTTCGACACTGAACCGGATACCTTTCCTCCATTCCGTTCAATGAGCTCCGCCGCCTGTTTCCGGTCCATATCCGGCAGCGTCCCGGTAATTACAAATGTCATGCCCGAAAACCGTTCGCTCGTGCCTTCCTGCCGGATGCGTGTCATATTGACTCCTTCTGCTTTCAGTCTGCGGATCATCTCCTGATTCGCAGGATCCGCAAAAAAGCTCTGGATGCACCGCGCGCTTACTTCCCCGATATCCGGAACTTCCACAAGCTGTTCCATATCTGCCTCCGCCAGATGATCAATCGTGCCAAACTGTTTCATCACCGCTTTTGCCGCCGCCTTACCGACGTTTGGAATACCAAAGCCGGTCAGCAGCTGACAGGCATCCCGCTGCTTTGCACCTTCGATCGCCTCCAGCAGCTTATCTGTATTTTTTTCTTTTCCAATAATGCCTTCTTCGATCAGCTGCTCCCGGTGATCCCTGAGTACAAAAATATCTGCGATCGTTCTGATAAATCCGCGTCTTACCAGCTCTTCAATATAGACAGTCCCAAAGCCTTTGATATCCATCGCATCCCTGCTGACAAAATTGATAATCCGCCGCTCGATCTGGGATGGACAGTTTGGAGACGGGCACCTGAGATCCGCCGTATCTTTTTCCCGTACGGTTTTTGTCCCACAGACCGGACAGGTCTGCGGCAGCTGAAACCGCTGCACATTTCCACCCCTGCGCTCTTTGACAACCTCCCGTATTTTGGGAATGATCTCTCCGGATTTATATACTTTCACATAATCCCCGATCCCGACATCCAGCTGGTCTATAAAATCCTGATTGTGCAGCGTTGCACGGGATACCATAGTTCCGCACAGCCGCACCGGCTCAAAGACAGCCGTCGGTGTAATCCTGCCTGTTCTGCCAACCGACACTTCGATATCCAGAATCTTTGCTTCCTTTTCTTCCGGCGGATATTTATAAGCAACTGCCCATTTCGGCACTTTTGAAGTCGCTCCCAGCTTCTCACGATCCGCGATACTGTTGATCTTGACAACAGCGCCATCGATATCATACGGCAGATTCCCGCGGTTTTCACCAATCGCGCAGACCGCTTCCCATACCTCTTCGGCAGTATGACAGACACGATAATCTTCGATCACGGGAATGCCCTGCTTTTTTAAATACTCATAACCCTGCGTATGTGTCTCAAACGCACCGCCGCGCACCTGCTGGATATTAAACACAAACATGGAAAGTCCGCGCTCTTTTGTCACCGCCGTATCCAGCTGGCGGAGGGTTCCTGCCGCACAGTTTCTCGGATTGGCAAATACCCGTTTTCCAGCCAGCTCCTGTCTGGCGTTGACTTTTTCAAAATCTTCGTTTGTCATGTACACTTCCCCCCGGATCTCCAGATAAGGAAGCGGCTGCTTTAGCTTCTTTTTCACATCTTTGATGACTTTTGCATTGGCCGTGACATCTTCTCCAAAATTAATGCCGTCCCCTCTCGTTTCAGCCAGCTTTAGCAGCCCGTCTTCATAACGCAGCACGAGAGATAATCCGTCTATTTTATACTCTACGACAAACTCCGGATCATCCAGCTGCTCTCTCATATCATTGACAAATTCAGTCACTTCCTCCCACGAAAATACATCCTGCAGACTCAGCATCGGTACATTGTGGCGGACGAGTACGCCCGCTTCCCGCTTTGCACTGCCTCCAACCCGCTGGGTCGGCGAATCCGGTGTCACATACTCCGGATGCTCCTTTTCCAGCTCCCGCAGTTCCTGCATCAGCATATCATACTCATGATCAGTAATCTTCGGATCATCCTTATCATAATAAGCTTCCATATGCTGACGGATTGTATCTGTCAATTGTCTGTATCTGTCCTTCGGATTCATTGTTCTTCCTCCCATAGCTGCTGATTTATGAAACTGCTTTCAAATCTCACAGTATCGTTGGAGGACCCTTCCAGCAACTGCTCCAGCCGTTCCAGCTCTTCTGTCGTAACCTTGCGGTACGCTCCCGGCTCAAGATCCCCCAGACGGATATTCATAATTCTTACTCTTTTTAGGCTAACCACACGATACTCAAAATATTCACACATTCTGCGAATCTGACGGTTCAGACCCTGCGTAAGTATCATGCGAAAGCTTCTTTTTCCGGTACGCTCCACCCTGCATTTTCTTGTCACCGTACCTAAAATGGGCACACCGTCTGCCAGTGCACGCAGAAATGAATCCGTCACTGTCTTATGAACCGTCACAAGATACTCCTTCTCATGACGGTTGCCGGAACGCATCATCTTGTTGACAAAATCACCCTCATTCGTCATCAAAAGCAGTCCTTCCGACTGCTTGTCCAGCCTGCCAACCGGATAGATCCGTTTCGGATAATGCAAAAAATCCACGATATTATTTTTTTCCCGTTTTTGCGTCGTGCAGACGATCCCTTTCGGTTTATTCACAACAAGCAGAATCCTCTCTTCCTCTGCTTCTACCAGCCTGCCCTGAAAATATACCGGCATCCCCTGCTCCACATAATCTCCAATCTGCGCAGGCACGTCCCCAATCCGCACATTTCCGGCTGCAATCTGCCTGTCTGCCTCTCTTCTGGAACAGACACCGGCTGCGCTTAAATATTTATTAATTCTTACTTTTTCATAATCTGACTGCTCTGTCATCATCCTCCACCCCGCCTGTTCCTCTTTTTGTTCCCGTTCACAGCTTTGCGCCTACAGAAAGTCCTTCAATAAAAAAGCGGTTGCCGTACTGTGCCGGATACCGGCTTTATCCAATACAGCAACCACTTTTATGTTCTGAGTTTACATCTCACTTTATATAAAAACCTTGTATATGCAAATCCTGCATATGAAAAACCTGTATATGCAAATCCTGTTTCATATCATAAAAACTATCTTAAATATTCTGTCTTTGCAAATCCGGTCTGCCCGTTCCATGATACCTTTGTCCATCCCTCTGCATAGCTCATGATTACGGTAACGACATCTCCCTGATAAGCAAGTCCTACCCGGTCCGCATTTTCACTCATGGATGTACGGATATTTACAGAATCTGTCAGTGTAATTCTGTCGCCCTCGTTAAAATAAGTCGTAGACGGCCTGGATGTATCCCCCTGTGAGGAAGACTCCTTCTCCACTTTGGACCTGCTGGATACGATATATTCCTTTTTCACATATCCAAACTTTCCTTTACTTCTGACTCTGAACCAGCCATCCTTACTCTTACCATAGAGCATAACCTTCGTACCGGCTTTTAACGTCTGTACCACATCACTGTCCGTACTCTGTTTCTTACGCATATTTACTGTCGTCTTTGCATAAGCCGTCCTCTTTGGCACCTGTACCTTGGACGGATCAGACACAATATACTCTTTGCTGATATATCCGGTCTTTCCCTTACATTTCACCTTAAACCAGCCGTCCTGGCTCTTTCCGTAAATCGTAACCTTCGTACCGGCATTCAGCGTCTGCAGAATCTCACTGTCCGTACTGCGTTTTTCACGCATATTTACCTTAGTCTTTGCATAAGCTGTTCTCGTCTGCTCTGAAGTATCCGTTTCATCCGGATTTTCCGGTTTCTGATCGTCGGATTTGTCCGGCTCCTGTTCGTCAGGATCTTTGGATGTATCCGGCGTATTGTCTTTATGATCTTCTTTGCTGTCTCCTTTCCCATCATCTTTTGCGTCGCCGTCTTTGCCGCTTTCGTCTTTTTTGCCGTCCTCTTTTTCATCATCGGCAGATGTCTGAGGGCTGAAGCTTGCTACCCATTCAGAAAGTATATTCGGCATCGTCGTATAAATCATCGTCTTTAAATCTTCATCTTTTTCGACTGCTTTGTCCAGATCCTTCCAGACATCCTTTTGTATGGCAATAATATCCTCATTTTCGCCAAACTCTGTCAGAAGTGTATTGACCTGAACATCCATCGTATTCTCTTTCCGGTCCTGATTAAAAGAGCTGTACGCATTATCTATATAAAAATTCCCTTTTTCATCACTGCGGATATAAAAGCTGGCCATTTCCGGCGCTGTCGACACGATATCCGGAAATTTCATCTGCGTAACTACAATTACGGCATACTCTCCGTCAGCTATCCCTTCTTTTGTATAACAGTTAATATCCTCATACGATTCGATACATTTGCTAAAACATTCGATATAGCTTTTCTCTGTATCAGAAATCGGAAACGCGATTTTTCCAATTGATTTTGTATCCCCTTTTGCATAATACTCATAATAATCTTCAAACAGAGCATTAATCTGCGGATATGCATTTATTTCTACTTTCTGTGTATCCTGTCCGTCCTGCGACGGATCATTCTGTGCCGGACCGGACGGCTCCTTGCTGCCCGATGCTTTCTGCGAAGTGGAAACTACAACTGCAAGCAAAATAAGCATTGCGCCTGTTGCTATGTATTTTTTATATTTTGAACAGATATTTTTAACCGAATTTATACTAAAACCCACGTTCTTATCCTTCTGATCTGAATTTCTGGCTGCCATTTACTGCCTCCTTATCTATCCTAATTGAAAAAACTTCCGAAAAATTTCCGAAACTGTTCCGAAATTGTTGTGAATTGTTAAAAGGTAATGATACCTGCGAAGACACCGTATATACGGTTGATTAGTCAGAAAAATGCAACCGGCGGGAATCGAACCCACATTACAGGAGTCGGAGTCCTGCGTTCTATCCGTTAGACTACGGTTGCAAAAGCTGATACATATTATAACATCATTCTTTCAAAAAGAAAAGACTAAATTTCTAACAATATTATTTTTTTTTGCCGCTTTGTTTTAGGCAAATCTATCAAACGCTGATTTTCAGATCCACGAAAACGCAGACTGATATTTTTCTCCTCCTCCCGAAACTCACCATCCACAAGCACATCAATCATCGAAAGCATCTCGTCAGTCACCTCACATCTGGCACGGCTGTCTTCTATTAAATCCGTCTCATACGTATAGCCGGTATAACACCAGACATCCTTCTGCGGAAAATGCTCCCTGACATGCCGCAGCAGCTTTACAAGCTCCCTCTGGTTTTCCGGCTCGAAAGGCTCCCCGCCGAGCAGTGTCAGCCCTTTGATATAATCGTGATTCAGCGCGTTTAAAATCTGCTGTTCCACCGCCTTCGTATAAAGATTGCCATACTGAAAGTCCCACGTCTCCGGTTGAAAACATCCTTTACAGTGATGTGTGCATCCGGAAACAAACAAAGTCACCCTGACGCCTGTTCCATTTGCAATGTCTGTTGTTTTAATCGTTCCGTAATACATCTGCCGAACGTCCGCCTCCTGTATTTCCTGTATTCTGACTGCTGGTTATCTTGTTATCTGGTTGTTAGTAAATGCAGGATTATTATAACTGATTCTGTTATGTTCGACAAGATATTTTTAAAAATTCTTTCAGATTTTTGCAGGAAGGATGCAGCAATTATCCCATGATCTCATTTGACAAAAAATTCCCCCTGTAACGCCTCCTTTTTCCCAACTCTCTCCGTTTCTTTATATTTGACATAAAATTCATAT
>CANTHI010000247.1 GCA_947653505.1 uncultured Eubacterium sp. | reverse complement strand
AAAATAAACAGGGAAAGAACACAATCCGATTCTTTATTTTTATCTGAAGAGGGCGTTTACACGATTACAGCAGCTGATATCAATGGCAACCGCAGCCGTCTAAGCTTCCGTATTGATAAAACGAAACCTGTGATCAGCGGTGTGAAACATGCAAAAACGTATCAGAGTGCACGTACCATCCGGTTTTCAGACCCGGAGGGCAGTGGGATCCAAAGCGCACTTTTAAACGGCTCTCCGATTAAAACAGGAAAAAAGGTATCCCAAAAGGGGACTTACCAGCTGGTAGTTACCGACCGTGCCGGGAATCGGAAAGCCATAACATTTAAAATCCGATAACATTCAGGTACCCGGTGAGCTGTTTTTATTCTCCAGACTGTACCGGATTTTCTGCAGATTTTTTATATTATCGTTCAAAGGAGTACCTTGCATGCTAAATGATATACAGATTGGACCTGTTACGATCCATATGTATGGGCTGATGATTGGCATCGGCTTTGCGTCAGCATATCTGATCAGCTGCCGCCGCGCAGGAAAAAAACATTTAAGCGAGGATATTCTGTGGGGGATTCTGCTGTGTGCCCTGGCAGGCGCATTGATTGGAACACGCCTGTTATACTATATTGTCAGTATCCCGCAGATTATTCACAATCCGTCCATTATATGGAATTTTAAAAACGGCTATGTCGTTTACGGCGGTATTATTTTCGGTGTTCTGTTCGGATATCTGTACTGCAGAAAAAAGAAGGTTTCCTTCCTGCAGTATTTTGATCTTGTAATGCCTTCCGTATCCGTCGCACAGGGATTTGGCAGAATCGGCTGTTTTTTTGCCGGATGCTGTTATGGCCGGCAGACAGATTCGTGGTTTCATATTACTTACACCCATTCTGATTTTGCGCCAAACCATATCAGTCTGATCCCGACACAGCTTTTATCAAGCGCAGGAAATTTTCTGATCGCAGGTATTTTATTCTGGTATTCCGCAAAATCAGCAAAAGACGGCATGGTCGGTGCGCTGTATATGATCCTATACAGTATCGGGAGATTTATCATTGAAATATTCCGGAATGATTTCCGTGGGGAACTGGGCGGTCTTTCCACTTCCCAGCTGATTTCCATCCTGGTCCTGCTATCCGGCATCTTTCTTATTTGGATTTTGCAGAAAAAAGCTCCTGAAAAGAAGGGATGTCCGTAAATTCTGATCATCTTGGACAGTTTCAAAATAATTCTGAACAGACATACGTCCGGTTCCGTTGAAATACTGTCAGGGGAACTGTAAGGAACTGAAAGCAGATTATTTACTTACAGTTCCTTACTGGTAAACAGGCAGTTTTTTTCTTATTTCAAAATCATAAAAATTCATGAAAAGTTTTCATTTTCCTGCAACTAATTAACATTTCAAACCGTCTATATTAATAAGAAGGAAATATTCTGCCCTGGCTCTGGCAGATCATTTAGGAGGAATGTAATCATGCATGAAGAACCGTATGAAGCGTATCAGACAACCGTTTCCGGAGAAAAACATCCAAAAGTCCGAAAAGCTGCTAAAACTGTCCTATACACTGCACTTGCCGGGTGTCTGGCCGGCAGTCTTGGCTTAAATATTTATCAGGCTGACCAGTCTGCTGCCCAGAACCGTAAAGTAAATAAATTTATCGATAACCAGCTAGAACGACAGGCAAAAGAAGAAGAACAGGAAAACAGCTATCAGGAAGATGGCTATAAGGTCGGTGACCAGTATGAAATCCGCAGCACAACACATATTTCCGATGCTTATAAAAGCGGAAATGACAAGGATTTAATAGAAGAGGATAAAGAAACCCTTCAGATGGCTTCTGACGTATTGAAAAAAATTATTAAAGACGATATGACCAATTATGAAAAAGAGCTTGCTGTCTACCGGTGGATGTTCAGACATGTCGGACAGGGACAGGGTTCTACTGTCACACTGCCCGGTCAGAGCAGCAGCAGCGCTTTTACCCCGCACGGCGCCCTATCCGGACAGAGTACCGTCTGTGTCGGTTATGCAACGACTTTCCGCCTGTTTATGAACATGCTGGGCATGGACTGCCATATCGTACATAATGAATATCACTCCTGGGATATGGTTCAGCTGGACGATCAGGAATGGTATCAGGTCGATGTCTATTCCGATGTATCAGGCAGATGCGAGTATCAGAATTTCAACATGACTGACGAAATATCCAGAAATTCCCACGACTGGGATGGATCTGCCCTTCCGGCCGCCAAAGGAGTGAAATATTCCTATGCCGTGCAGAATCATAAAGAGATCAAAAATATTTATCAGGTACCCGCAAAAATCAAACATGCACTTGACAAAAAGAAGTCTTCTGCTTTTTTTAAATTTAAAAAAGCATTAAAAAGAGAAGAACTGCCGATTGCTGATCTGCTTGTAAATCAGATGAATACCGCCCTGATGTCCCTGCCCGGATTTGAAAACTATAATATCGGCGGCATGTGGTATGAGGATGAACAAAAGCAGTACATTCTGGGCATCTTTATCCGCAACTATGGAGAATCGGAAAATCCTGTTTTTGACGAAAGCTCACCTGAAGGAAAAAAGATGATCGAAGCCGTCTCCAAAGCATTTGGTGTGGATTCCCCACAGGAAGCAGAAACGGAGGACTCCGCCGATACAGTTTTTGACAGATTTAATGGAAAACGGCAATGAGAATCCGGTTTTATTTAAAAGAAACAGAATCTTCTTTAAAAACTGCTGTAAAAGAGATTCTGCTCTGTAACAGAAAAGGAGGAATGATTTTTAACATGAAAAAATATATCAGCTGCGTCCTTTTAACAGCCATGCTCACGATGGCAGCTGCATGCACAGGCCCTGGTTCCGGCGATGCCCCTGACACGTCCGTCTCCATGTCCCGGCTGGAAGAAACCATGCTGTCCGCAGATACGACACTGCCGGAAATGACAAAGGTGAGCAGTGAAGATGAGCAGGCAGATCTGAATTTTACTTATCTGAGTGATTTAGATTATGATCTCGTGGATGCTTATTTTTATGCATACGCAACAGAAGGGACTGCAGAAGAAATCGCTGTGATCCGTCTCAAAGATAAAAGCGACGTATCTTCCATGATGCAGTCCATACATGAACATATAAAAAACCGGCAGGGAACCTTTCAGGAATACGATCCCGGACAGGCGGTCCTGACAGAAAAAGCAGTTGTTACAAGACAGGGAAACTATATTGCAATGATTATCAGTCCCAAAAATGGTCTGGTTCAGAAAGCATTTGAAGCCAGTTTCCAGTAAATCTTTCGAACGGTATGTCAATAATATCCAAAAAAATCCGGCATACCGTTCCTTAAAAACTAACTGATACAAAGGAGTCAGCAGGTATGGTATTCAGCAGTATTGTATTTTTATGTATTTTTTTTCCGGCAGTTATTACCGGTTATTATCTGTGCCCAAAGCCACTGCGCAATCTCTTTTTATTTCTGGCAAGCCTGTTTTTTTATGCATGGGGTGAGCCAGAATATATACTGATTATGCTGTTTTCCACAATATTTGACTATTGTAACGGCCGCCTTTTGGAATATTTTTCATCCAGAAATAAAAAGCATACATATGGCAGAATCATACTCGCCATCTCTGTCATTGGAAATCTGGGGATTTTATGCTTTTTTAAATACACAGATTTTATGCTTACAATTATCAACGGACTGGCTGGAAGTGACCTTGCGCTGCTGCATCTTGCACTGCCGATTGGAATCTCCTTTTATACGTTCCAGACCATGTCCTATACGATTGATGTGTACCGTGGCCACATCAAAGCCCAGCATAACCTGATTTCATTTGGCATGTATGTCTGTATGTTTCCACAGCTCATTGCAGGGCCCATCGTCCGTTACAGCGATGTTGCCAGAGAAGTCAGTGTAAGAAAAACATCTGCTTCCCTATGCGCGGCTGGTATGCACCGCTTTCTGATCGGACTTGGCAAAAAAGTACTGCTTGCCAATCAGATCGGCGCTTTATGGGACGAAATCAGCGGTCTGGATACCGGGGATTTATCCATGTCACTCGCATGGCTGGGCGCTCTGGCATTTACCTTCCAGATTTATTTCGATTTTTCCGGATATTCCGATATGGCAATCGGACTGGGTGAAATGTTCGGATTCCATTTTCCGGAAAATTTCTGCTATCCTTATGAATCCAAAAATATTACGGAATTCTGGCGGCGCTGGCATATCACACTGGGCAGCTGGTTTCGTGAATATCTGTATATCCCGCTGGGAGGCAGCCGCAAAGGCATGCCACGCCAGATTTTCAATCTGGCAGTCGTATGGTTTCTGACCGGACTGTGGCATGGGGCAGGATGGAATTTTATTTTATGGGGACTTTATTTTTTTGTACTGCTCGTAATCGAAAAGCTGTTTCTTTTCAACCTGCTAAACCATCTGCCATCCTTTCTGCAGCATGCTTATGCCTTATTCTGGATTGTGACCGGATGGGTTATTTTTGCCTGTGATGAAAGTCTGTCCATGCTAAAGCAGTACCTGAAAATGCTTACCGGCATCGGAGTTCCGGCCGTCAACCAGCTGGCATTATACGAGTGGACCACACATGCCGTATTTCTGGTCATCCTGGCACTGGCATCCACGCATCTGATGAAACACACCGGAAACAGCATCTTACAAAAAGTTTCTTCCTGCGCAGGCGAAGCTGCTGCCTTCTGGCTCAAAAGCATCTGGTGTCTGTTTGTGCTGCTGCTTAGTATGGCAATGCTGGTCAGCGGAAGCTATAATCCGTTTTTATATTTCCGTTTTTAATATTGGTACTTTTCCTAATGAAATCCTGTTTCAGATACAGATACTGAAATCATACACCATCACGAAAGGAAGCATTTTTATGAAACAGAAGAAACGGTCTCCTTTCCTGTTTTTTACAACGGCCATTCTCATCCTTGCGTTATGCGGCATTTCGTTATTTTTACTGCCGCAGCGCAGCTATTCAGAACATGAAAACCGGTATCTTACCACCTTTCAGAAGCCTTCTGTCCGCGGATTTTTCGATTCCTCCATGCAGCAGAATCTCACAAAAGGCGCAAACGACCAGTTTCCCGGACGGGACGGATGGATGAAATTTGCGACTTCCCTGAAACGCATGACCGGTATGCAGGATATGGGCGGTGTTTTATTCGGAAAAGACGGCTATTACTTTGAACGTATTCTGGACAGCGACCTGTCCATGACCCGTTACCGGAACAATCTGCGTTATCTAAAGCAGGCTGCCACGAACCTGAACATAAAGACTTTCTTTTTACCAGTGCCATCCAAAGGCACGATTTTGACGCATCTGCTTCCGGAGCACGCTGTATTATACGATGCAGGCAGTCTTTATAAAATGGCAGAAGAGACTCTTTCAGATGCCACTCTCATTGACATCCGCTCCACGCTTTCTGATGCCGTTAAAGACCAGCAGCTGTATTTTAAAACAGATCATCACTGGACCATGCACGCGTCTTACCTTGCCTATACCAGCTGGTGCAGGCGGCATTCATATACTCCGGCTCCCCTGTCCGGATTCGCACCAGAATGTGTCAGTGAAGATTTTTTTGGCACCCTGTATTCCAAAGCGCCATGCTTTGACACACAGCCTGACCGTCTGGAGCTGCCAGTACATGTACCAAAAGCCAGCATTTTTATTCAGGATAAGCCCGTGGAAAGCATTTATGACTGGAACAGGCTGGACACAAAAGACAAATATGGTGTTTATTTTGGAGGAAATACTGGCAGAATTGATGTTCACACCAGACACAGGAAAGGCAGAGGAACCCTGCTTATCATAAAAGATTCCTTCGCAAACAGTCTGGTTCCGTTTCTTATGACAGATTATGACCATATCACGATGATTGATTTCAGATACTACAATCTGCCATTTTCCAGACTGGTACAGGAGATTCTGCCGGATGAGA
>CANTHI010000246.1 GCA_947653505.1 uncultured Eubacterium sp. | reverse complement strand
CAGTGTGCAGCCGCGTGTAAGCAGAGCCACTTTCTTGTTTTTTATGCGGGACTCTGGATACTGGCTTTTTTTACATACCAGATGGCAAATCGTGATGCGTCCGTAACCGGAAGCATGGAATGGGTGTGTCAGGACAATGTATACTGGATCCGTAATACAGTGGCTGCAGTCAGAGGTTATCCGCTTGAAAATATGAGTACTCTGGGAACGCATGTGTATACACATTTTTTTTCAAACCTGCAGCTTGCGTTTTTGCATCAGATAACAGGGATTGAGATTACAGAATTAAGTTTTTCCCTGTCTTATGTGTGGAACCTTTTTCTTTTTACAGGAGGGGTATACTGCCTGTTCCGGGAGCTTCTTAAAAAGTCACGATGGATTGATCTGGGGATGCTTTGTACCTGCTTTGCCTCAGGGACACTGCCTGCATGGACGCATTTAATTTATCCATATCATGTTCTGATCTGTTCGTTCGGATTTTTAGAAGGGTATGCACTGTCGTTTTATGCATTTACAGGCGCTCTGCTATGTATCCGGCAGAAAGTCCGGAGCTGGCGGATGCTGCTGCTTTTGTTTGCTGCTGCGCTGGGATCAAAAGCGCCTGCCGGATGTCTGGTTCTTGTGGGGACCGGATGGCTCTGCGTTGATCTGACTGTATCAAAACGCAGGGTACGGGACGCGGTCATCATAGCGGGTTCTTATCTGATCGTATTTGCGGTAATCTGTTCTGTTGTCTTTTATCAGCCGCAAAATGTTTATACAAATGGAATCCAGCCGCGGTCCGGATTCAGTCTGACCAGAACAGTAACGCAGTGGAATGGATTTTATCTGCGTTATCAGGATCAGCTTTCCCCAATTTTATGCAGCAGAAGGTTATCTGCAGGAATACTGGCTGTTATATTCTTATGGATGTCCAATTTTCTTATGAACTATTATATTAGTGTTTCTCTTGCGGCAAAGCTTGTACATTGGTTTAGAAGCTGTCCGGACAAAGCTGTTTTTGCGGCGGAAGAGACAGCGGTGTATCTGATTGTTCTGACGGCGTATCTTGTATTTATTGTATTCTGGCAGGAGGGGTATTCACAGTCTTATTTTATTTATATTGCATTTCCGTATGGACTGGCAGCTGCATTTATGCATTTTGATAACGGGCAGGGCATTTTACGGTATAGGAATATGTTTGCCTATACTGGCCTGATACTGACCGGGATCAGTCTGGCAGTTACGTTGCAGACGCTTACTCCTTATATAGAAAAGGGAGTATACAATCTTTCTGTAGCACACGATATGGATCAGAAGCAGAACGACCCGGCTGGAAACAGTCTGATCCAGGGAGAACAGGAAGCGCTGCGCTGGATCAGGGCACATACAGATCCGGATGCTGTGTTTATTACAAACAAAATATTGTGTGAGGCTGAAGGAAAATATTCTTTTGTAAGCAGTGCCTATACGGAGCGCCGGATGTATCTGGAAGGTTATGCATATGGAAGCATACATCAGAATGAACTGGAAAAAAGACTGTACAGGATTACTTCCTATTATACAGGAGATATCTTTAGCAGCCAGCGGCTAAAAGATGCAGGAATTGATTATGCGATCGTGTTTATGAATGTACCCGGATATACTGATTTTGCAGATGGAACAGTGATATATGATAATGAATATGTAAAAGTAGTCCATCTGGACGGGGCATAAGCCGGATCCAAAGATGGAGTAAGGGGGACGGATGATATATTTTAATGAACCGGTCTATCTGGAATCAGCCTTTGATTATGTGAAGCAGGCTGTTTTAAATAAGAAACTCAGCGGGGATGGCGAATTTACAAAACGATGTACACGCTGGCTGGGAAAATGGTGTGGGATAGACGACGTGTTTCTTACGACATCCTGTACACATGCGATTGAAATGGCTGCCATTCTTGCAGGTATAAAAGCAGGAGATGAAGTGATTATGCCTTCCTATACGTTTGTATCGACCGCAGCTGCATTTGTGCTGCGTGGCGCGAGGGTAAAGTTTGTAGATATTCGTCCGGATACGATGAATATCGATGAAACGTTAGTCGAACAGGCGGTTACAGAGCAGACAAAGGCAGTGGTTCCGGTTCATTATGCGGGTGTCAGCTGTGAGATGGATACGATTGTCCGCATAGCAAAAAAGTATCATCTGCTTGTGATTGAGGACGCGGCCCAGGCAGTTATGAGTACCTATAAGGGACAGGCGCTTGGCTCCATTGGGGATTATGGATGCTATAGCTTTCATGAAACAAAAAATTACAGTATGGGAGAAGGAGGAGCCATTGCGGTAAAAGAAAAAGAACGGGCAGGGCTGGCGGAAATTATCCGTGAAAAAGGGACAGACCGCAGTAAGTTCTTCCGGGGAGAAATCGATAAGTATACGTGGGTGGAAGCGGGTTCTTCCTATCTGCCAAGTGAGCTGAATGCGGCATATTTATGGGCGCAGCTGGAGTGTGCGGATGAGATTTTTGCAGACCGGATGAAGACCTGGACTTTATATAAGGACGGACTGGGCAGACTGGAGGATGAAGAAAAAATTACACTGCCTTATATTCCAAAAGAATGCAGACATAATGCACATATGTTTTACATCAGGGTGAAAGATCTGGAAGAACGGACACAACTGATTTCTTTTATGAAAGCAAAGGGAATCAGCCTTGTATTTCATTATGTTCCGCTGCATACAGCTCCTGCAGGATTAAAGTATGGTGAATTTATAGGGGAGGATAAATTTACGACGAAAGAAAGCGGGCGTCTGGTCCGTCTGCCGCTTTTTTATGGAATGAAAGAAAGCGATACGCAGCAGGTGATTAACGGGATTAAGGAGTTTTATCAATACGATGCAGCATATAAATGAGGAATGCTTAAGAAAGGAACATGCACGAATGCTATGAAAAAATTAATGTGTCTCGGAGGCAGCTATTTTCAGACAACGGTTGTAAAAGCGGCAAAACGGCTTGGATGCTATGTGATAGATGTGGATTATCTTCCTGGGAATCCGGCGCATAAGTATGCAGATGAATATCATAATATCAGTACACTGGATAAGGAAGCTGTGCTTGATCTGGCAGCGAAAAAAGGAATTGACGGCATTATCTCTTATGCATCAGATGTTTCCGCGCCGACGGCTGCGTTTGTAGCAGAAAAGCTGGGGCTGCCAACTAATCCGTATGAGACAGTAGTGCGAATGACCCGCAAAGACCTGTTTCGTGAATATTTAAAAAAACATGGTTTTTTTGTACCAGAGTCTGCGCGGATCCGTAGCTTTGCGGAGGCAGCGGATTTTTTTGAAAGAACCGGAAAAGCTGTCATATTAAAACCAGCGCGGTCTTCTGGCAGTAAGGGTGTCTGTAAGGCTGAAAATCTGACCCGTCTGCAGGAAGCATACCGGAATGCGAAGCAGTACTCTGCGGGAGATGAGCTGGTAGTGGAAGAATTTATGAACAGGGATGGATACCAGATCGCAGGGGATGCGTTTTTGGAAAATGGAAAGATTGTTTACTTTGGTATTGGTGAAGAGCATTTTGACAGGCTTGGGAACCTGCTGGTACCGGTTGGAGAAAGCTTCCCGTCTGTTTTGGAGAAAGAAAAGAAAGAGCAGGCAGAAAATGAGATTCAGCGTGCAGTGAACCTGCTTGGTTTGAAACATGGAGCAGTGAATCTGGATGTTATGTTTGATAAAGAAGGGCATATTTTTATTATTGAACTTGGTCCCAGAAACGGAGGAAATCTGATTACAGATGCGATCAGGCTGGGTGGGGGACCCGATCTTGCAGAATATACAGTCAGGGCGGCGCTTGGAGAGAATCCTGGAATACCTGAAAACAGTCATACGACACGATATGTTTCTTCTTATATCTATCATTCCAATTCTGATGGCATATTTGACGGAGTGGAATTTACAGAGCTTTTCAAATCCAGAGTCAGACGCTCGGATCTGTTTGTCCAAAAAGGGGACAGGGTATACCGTTATGATCATGGAGGATTTGGATTAGGCGCGGCATTGCTGGAATATGAAACACAGGAAGAAATGCTGTATATGATGGACCATATGGAAGAGTTTTGCAGAATCAGAGTAAAGGCGGATTTATAAAAATGAAAAAACTATATATTCTGGGTGGAGAAGGTAATGGCCTGGTGATTGCGGCTGCAGTTAACAGGAAATATCAACATCTTGCAATGGCATTTTTAAATGATGTGAATGAGACGGGCACTGAAATTGGAAGGTTTAAAAAAATCAAAGTGGAAGGAAGGACAGATGAAATAGAAGAAAAAATACGGATGGATGATTCCTGTGTAATTTCAGCATATGGTGGCTTTACAAATCCAAAAAAAACTTTAAATAAACTGCATTCTCTGTCTATAGAAGAAGATAAATGGATGACGTTTATCGACGATACAGCTGTTGTTCCACCAGAATACTGCAAAATTGGAAAGGATACATTTATCGGGCCTCTTGCGCAGATAGGGCCTGATGTGGAAATTGGAGATCATTGCAGCATTTTTGGAAATGCTTTTACGGGCCATGACAGTATTATTGATGAGTTCTGTCATCTTGCTGCAAATTCTGTTATCGGTGCGTTTGTGCGGGTTGGAAGAGGAGTCCATGTAGGATTGAACGCCTGCATCAGGGAACATATTACGATTGGAGAGTATAGCGTGATAGGAGCGGGAGCAGTCGTTGTAAAAGATGTACCAGCCAATACGATTGTAGCAGGAAATCCGGCAAACATATTGCGATTCAGATCATAACAAAATGATAGCGGGACAGGAGTGCGCAGGTAATATGAAGCCATCAAATATGGGAAATTATTATGAAGATTTTATAAAAGGAGAAGTATTGCATCATGAATTGTCGAAAACGATTTTTGAGAGTGATAATAATTTATTTTCATTACTGACCATGAATCATCATCCGCTGCACATCAACACAGATTATGCTACGCAACAGCAGCATGGTAAAATTCTGGTGGTCGGCACATTTGTCTTTAGCCTGGTCGTAGGCATGACAGTACCGGATATCAGCGGAAAAGCAATCGCAAATCTGGATTATGAAGAAATCAGGCATTTAGAACCGGTATTTATCGGGGATACATTATATGCCCGGACAAAAATATTAGATATGCGGGAATCGGAACGAAAAAATGACAGGGGAATTATTTATGTGGAGACAACTGGCTATAACCAGAATAAGAAAGATGTGATTCGTTTCCGCAGACATGTCCTTTTAAAAAAATATGGGAGATCATAATGGCCTGGAGCAGTAAAAGAGAGAAAGAGTACCAAAAAATCAGGATGCAGACGATGGAAGGCAAAGGAGGAGAAAGGACAGATAAAATCCATGAAAAAGGAAGGCTGACAGCACGTGAAAGACTATCGCTTTTATTTGATGGACAGCAATATGCGGAGCTGGAAATGTATGCCCGGTCCAGGTCTGACTTTGGAGAAATAGAGAAAACACATTATCACGGGGACGGAGTGATTGCCGCGTTTGGAAAAGTAGAAGGAAAAATAGTATATGCTGCTGCACAGGATCGTACAGTAAGCGGCGGCTCCGGAGGAGAAATACATGTAAAGAAAATATGCAGGACTTTGGAAAAAGCGATCGAGACAGGATCACCATTTATTTTTTTGTGTGAGAGCGGGGGAGCCCGTATAGAAGAAGGGATTTTTTCACTGGCAGCATACAGCCGGCTGTTTTATCTGAACATAAAAGCGTCTGGATGGATACCACAGATAGCTGCTATTATGGGAAATTGTGCAGGCGGATCCAGCTATTCTCCGGCAATGTGTGATTTTGTGTTTATGATCAAAAATACAAGCCAGTTTTTTATTACCGGTCCCAGAGTGATCAAAGCGCTGACAGGTGAAACTGTAACGATGGATGAACTTGGAGGCGCAGATATTCATAGCAAATACAGTGGACAGGCACATTTTGTC
>CANTHI010000245.1 GCA_947653505.1 uncultured Eubacterium sp. | reverse complement strand
TCCAGAATCTTATCCCCGGTCGTTTTCATGGTCAGAATTTCCACTTCCATATCCGAAGCTTCCCTGTCCCGGTTTGCCCAGAAATGCGGTTACAGAGGCTACCGGGAGTTTATGTATCAGTATGAAATGACCCTGATGGCAGAAACAGATTCCATAACCGGAAATACACGGATGATTCTGAATGCCTATCAGGAGCTTTTAAACAAGACTTACCAGCTGGTCGATGAGGAACAGATCTCCCGCATCGCACATTATCTGGGCAATGCCAGACGGGTCCTCGCCTGCGGGCGCGGCAGCTCCGGCCATGCGGCGCTCGAGATGGAAATGCGGTTTATGCGCGTCGGCGTGGATATCGATTCTTTGCAGGATAACGATCTGATCCGGATGCGTGCGGTCTTTCAGGGAAACGAAAATCTCGTTTTCGGCATCAGCATCAGCGGCGAAACTGAGTCCGTACTGTACCTTTTGCGGGAAGCACACAGACGCAAAGCAAAAACCGTAATGATTACTGCCAGATATGACGATACTTTATATGAATTTTGTACAGAAGTTGTACAGATTCCATCCCTGCAGCATTTAAATCAGGGACACGTCATATCCCCTCAGTTTCCGATTCTGCTGATCCTGGACATTATTTACTCCTGCTACAATGAACTGGACAGGCAGACAAAAGACAGCCTGCATCACCATACTCTGCAGGCGCTGACAGGACAGCCCGCAGCGCAGTATTCTGCAGGCACTGACGGACGGCTATATAAAAACAGGGAAAAAGGAGAATCACAATGATTATTGAACATGTAAAGGTCTTTACAAAAGAACAGGAATTTCAGGAAGGTACGATAATGATCCAAAACGGTATCTTTACAGATCAGGCTGCAGATCAGAATAATGAACAGGAACGCATAGACGGGGACGGCTGTTACGCCATCCCGGGACTGATTGACCTGCACTTTCACGGCTGCGGTGGCTACGATATCTGCGACGGCACAAAAGAAGCCATTGCCCACATCGCTGAGCTGGA
Source organism: uncultured Eubacterium sp. (assembly GCA_947653505.1). The sequence continues at coordinate 4,938 of CANTHI010000245.1, read as the reverse complement.
AGCCCGCGAAGGCATCACCGGCATCTGTCCGGCTACAATGACGCTCCCGCAGCAGGAGCTGATCCGCATTTTACAAACCGCGGCCGCTTATCAGAAGGACTGCCGGAATGAAAAAACGTCCCCGAAAACCGCCGGCCTGCTCGGCATCAATATGGAAGGCCCGTTTATCAGCAGCGCAAAAAAAGGCGCACAGGATCCGGCGCACATCCTTTCCTGCGACGTGCAGACGGCAGAAGCATTTCTCGAAGCTTCCGAAGGACTCGTAAAATTTATCGGCATCGCTCCTGAATGCAATCCGGATTTTCAGGCATTTATTACAGCTCTCAAAAAGCAGGTGCACATTTCCTTAGCACATACAAACGCGGATTATGACACGGCTATGGCTGCTTTTGACGCCGGCGCCTGCCACGCCGTGCATTTATACAACGCCATGCCGCCTTTTACCCACCGCTCACCAGGCGTCATCGGCGCTGTCTGCGACAGCCCGCACGTCCATGCGGAGCTGATCTGCGACGGCATCCACATCCACCCATCGGTCGTACGCACGACTTTTAAAATGCTCGGCAAAGACCGCATCGTCTTTATCAGTGACAGCATGCGTGCCGCAGGTATGCCAGACGGCCGTTATACACTGGGCGGTCTGGACGTCAGCGTCTCCGGCCGGAAAGTAACGCTCGTCTCCGACGGCGCGCTGGCCGGCTCCGCATCCAGTCTGATGGAATGTGTCCGCACCGCTGTCACACAGATGGACATCCCGCTCGAAACCGCCGTAGCCTGCGCCAGCGTCAATCCGGCCAGATGTCTGGGCGTCTATGAGGAGCGCGGCTCGATTGAAGCTGGAAAAATCGCGGATCTGGTTCTGCTGGATGCATCGCTTGCGGTGCGTATGGTATTTAAAAACGGTGTACGTATCCGGTAAACAGATCTCCTGCTGCCCGGTATCATGATGCAGCGTAGTAAAGCATATGAAAACCAGCCGGATGGGAGACGGCGTCCAAACAGCCATTGGCGCCGCGCCCGTCCGGCTCCCCAATCTGTAACAAATGTAGCACTTCATCCGCGCGGTCTTACCACAACATGAACCATCTCCCCTGCCTGTTTGCCAATTTTCTGCCGGATATCTTTACGGATGCCGATGATGTAGCAGACCGAACCGTCCGGATTTTTCACTCCCATATTTACAACACTTCCATCATATGGCTCCCCGTCAAATTCCACATGTACTTTTGCCCTCCCTGCGTGAAACTCCTTTCGTACGTCATAAGGAAATGCCACGTAAGCGCCGCCCTTTTGCTCCGCTGCGCAAATTTTTGTATCATACTCATAAACCTGATCCTGCATCAGTCGTTCCTTCTCCTTTTTAAAATAAAAATCAGTTTTTTGATTTACAGATAGTTTCTTACCAGCTCAGCAGCAGCCGGATCGCGCACATATAAAAATAAACGGCCTGCATTGGAACCTTTTTTAGTAATTCGGGATGCTGCATGGAAAATTCCCTGTTTTTCCCAGCCAGATATCCTGCCAGCCTGTGATTCCAGCGGCTGTCGCGGTATTTGAACGTCAGTGCGCGTTTCTGGCTGCGCAGCAGCTGTTCTTCTGTCATGGCTGCCACGCACAGATCCTTCTGCTTTACAGCACGTTTTACCATCTGCAGCGCTTTCTCTGAGCGGATGACACATCCGGTATATTTTTTCTTTTCCTTTTTCATTTGCGATAGCCAGACGTCCCCAAAGCTGATATCTGCACATTCTGCAAACTGATCCCTGCAATGCAGGCAGCTTTGCCGGATGAAAAAATACGCGTTTTTATATGCACAGATCGATTTTGTATAGGAAAATGTCTTCCTGCTGCCGTCTGCGTATTCAACACTGGACCTGCCGCGCCAGTGGCCTGTGCGGTAATACAGCCGTTTTGCTCCTTTTCGTTCAATACCACATTTATCCAGGGCATACTCCGTGGCCCTTTTGTCATGTGCGCCACTGCAGAAAAGCCCTATTTTTAACACAATTTTCTCCCGCAAAGCATCGTCAGTCTCCAGAATCCGGCAAAACGCACGCATCATACAAGGCGTCAGTACGACCGCCAGTCTGCCGTCAAACGCGCGCAGCTGCTCCAGATGCGCCAGCATAGGGATATCCATATATACGCTGGAAGATGCCGCACGGATCTCTCTGGCAGAGGTTGCAATGCCTGTCTGCCAGGTCAGTTGTCCTTCCTTTGTAAAGGCTGTCCGCACGACCCAGGCTCCGTCGATCTCGCCGTTTTTCAAAAGGCTGCACAAAAGCGCTGTCACCATACCGCCGGACGCCGCTTTTGCACGTATCCCTGCGTCCGATGCGTACCCCATCAGGCACCGGAGATGACCACCGGTATAGCGCTGCGGATGCTTCAGATCAATTACATGGTTCATGCAGCATGCACAACCCGTTTTTTTCCTTTCTGTCTCCTGTTCCATTAATATTTTATCCAGAATGGCTGCAATATGCCGGATATTTTTACTGGAACTTTTTTGCACGGCAGGCAGATGCTTTCTGATTTTATATTTTATTTCTTCCTGATGCTCCAGAAATATCTCAAAGCGCCGGATCAGCCCGTCCAGACTGAGACTGGAATAATCCTCCGCGTACTCTGCCAGACCAAACTGCTCCATGACCTCCTGATACTTGTGGCTCCATCCGACCAGCATCACCGGCACCTGTTCTGACAGTGCAAAGACCATCGCATGAAAACGGGATGTGATCAGAAAATCACACTGTCCGATGCTGGCGCGGATTTCTTCCGCATCCATCTCCCGGTGCTCCCAGATCAGCCCGTTTGTATCAGATGCCTGCAAAGATCCGCCCCGTTTCTTTTCTGACCACGGGATACATATCGGACCCGCTTTCATCTGCTGGTACATCCATGCTACCTTATCACCTGTCATCAGATCGTTGTTGCGCGGCCGTCTGGAATGCATCCGCGCGGCGTTGGCAAACAGAAAAACCTGATAGCCCTGTCCGGTCAGATACGCAATAAATCCAGCCATAATTTTACAATAGTCAATACCTGCCCGGTTACATCTGCGTTCCACGACAGAGCTGACCGCAAGAGCCGCCAGACGGACCGGTACACCGGACGCTTCCTTACAGCGCAGCAGTTTTTCACAAGCCCCTTTGTTCCGGTCAGCCGGCATTGTAAACGCGCCGTCGGCATAAAGTCTGACCTGCCTGCGGATGCCAATCGCCCGCAAATGTCCATACGTAAAGCGTCCACGGGCAGCGATCAGCTTCATTTCAGGCAGAATCCACTTTGCCAGCATCCGGTTATAAGCATGATGAAATGGCCCAAGCGCCTGCGAATATTTCACTACCCCGACACCCATCAGCATCGGAACTGCCGCGCAGACAAACGCATACGTGTTCAGGATCCATCCGCGGCTGTCGGAAAAGGCAATGCCTGCCTCATCAATCACCAGATCCGTATGCAGATATGCATGTAATATGTTATTTTTTAACAGCAATGCCCGAAGCGGCGGACACCAGCCAAAGCTCCGGTACAAAACCGCACACGGAAATGCCAGAAACAACAGCCTTTGCGGCTGTGCCGGAACGACTGTTACAAACTTATGCGGACACTGCAGGCGGTCCTGTGCCGGATAGACACTCATCAGATATATATGCAGACGGCTGCCGTATCGTTCCTTAAGCTGGCAAATCGAGCTCTGCAGCATGGCCGCCGCTCCTTTATTTCCGCTATAGCTTGCTGCTGTAATAGCAATTGTCACTTCTTTTTTCATATTCCAAATCTCTTTCCCCTGTATTCCTTTTCCACTTTCCGGACATACGCCAGTGCCCGGTCTGCATTCTCCACAAGCCGGGAAGCACATCTGACGGAAAGCATTTTTCAAACACGCTCCGGAAAACTATGAGCGCACCAGCTTTTTCCGCAGAATATATGCCGCAAAATCTCCCGCCACCGTCACCAGTCTGTGCAGTACACCCAGTACAACGATGCAGTCCTTTCCGGTAACTGGTGCCAGCAAAAGCGTCAGCACCATCTCCCGTACGCCAATCCCGCCCGGCGCTCCCGGAATGACAAATCCGAGCACCCACGCAATCATATACGACGCGATCATCCCAGGCACCTGCCGCACCGTCGGCCTGCCGCCCAGATACCGGTAAAATAAAACCAGCACCAGTCCCAGAATCCCAAGAACAGCCGCATTCACCAGAAGGCTTACAAAAAAAGACCGTATCAGCGCCAGACAGTCCGATGCCGTTAACGTTCTTTTTTCCTCCTGCCGGTATCTGACAGCCCGCTTTTTTCGATTTCTGGCAAAAACTGCAATCACAAATACCAGAAACAGCACCACTGCCGCCCAAACCAGCCAGAAATCACCGGAAACAGGACTGTCCGGACCTGCTGACGGCCACACAGCAGCGGCCTTCTGCCCTGCCGCCGCCAGCGCTTTTTTCATCTCAGGAAACGCCAGCAGCGTTCCCATTGAAAACGCTGCCGTCACCAGACTGACAATCTCACAAACACTCGCCGCCGCCAGCTGCTTTTGCGACAGCTCCAGCCTGCCGGCAAACAGATTCCGTTCCACATAATGCATCACATTGCCAGGCAGATATTTGCCGATATTGGCTTTTGCATAGACACGCAGCGCTTCTTTCCTGTCACACCTCTTTTTTGCAAAAAATTCCAGCCACAGACACCACACCCGTGCAGACATAAATACCGTCACTGTCTTTAGACATACGCCCGCAGCAAATACAGGCGCAAATAAGCGCACACTGGTTCCCTGCAGAACATCAAAATCTGTCCGGGCCAGCGCTGCCAGAACAAAAAGGACCGATAATCCACAGATGATATTCCCTGCTGCTTTGATATATTTTCTGAATCGTTCTGATTTTTCTTTCAAATGATATGCTCCATTCTCTATGGTTTAGCTGCCTT
>CANTHI010000244.1 GCA_947653505.1 uncultured Eubacterium sp. | reverse complement strand
AAAGTAACATTTTTATGTAAATTGTTGCATATGCTCTTAAGTTCGCGCCTATGGGCAGATTCCCTCCCCCGGCATCCGGTCAGCCGATATGCATCACTACAAAAAATCCGCCCACACAAAAAAACAGAATGGCTCCCTCCTCAAAGAGTTCCTGCCATTCTGCCCTAATCTCATCCCGGCATCCATAATGCCAGATATAACGCTCTAAATTTTATTCATACAGCAATGCTTATATTTCTTCCCACTTCCGCAAGGACACGGATCATTTGGATAGATTTTTTTACTTTCCCTCGTTTTCGGTTTCGCCACAGCGGAGTCATCTTTATTAGTCCCTGTTACTTTTGCAACTTCCTCCCGCTCAACCTTTTCTTCCATTCTCACATGATACATCAGACGCAGCGTATCTTCCCGCATATTCTGCGTCATACCATCAAACATCTCGAATCCCATCAGCTTGTACTCTACCAGCGGATCTCTCTGGCCATAAGCCTGCAGGCCGATCCCCTGGCGCAGCTGGTCCATATCATCCAGATGTGCCATCCATTTACGGTCAATCACTTTTAATAAGATAACGCGCTCCAGCTCACGAATTGCTTCCGGTTCTGGAAATTCTGCTTCTTTCTCCTCATACAGCTTCACTGCCTGTTCTTTTAATTTATGCTTTACTTCCTTGCTGTTTTTACAGTCTGCCATATTTTCTTCTGTCAGCGGTTCTAACGGAATCACCGGAATCAGCAGCTGATTTAACTCTTCAAGATCCCACTCTTCACGGTTAACATCATCTGACAGACAGGTGTCTACTGTCGCCTCTACAAAATCAACGATCATCTTATAAATAGAATCGCGCATGTTTTCTCCATTTAATACTTTCATACGCTCTTCATATACAATTTCCCTCTGGTCATTCATAACCTGATCGTATTCTAACAGATTTTTACGAATGCCAAAGTTATTTCCTTCAATCTTTTTCTGTGCTTTTTCAATCGCGTTTGTCAGCATCTTGTGCTGAATCTCTTCCCCTTCCGGTACACCGAGTGCACTGAAAATGTCCATCAGCTTTTCAGAGCCAAACAGACGCATCAGATCGTCCTCCAGGGAAATATAGAACTTGGACTCTCCCGGATCGCCCTGACGTCCGGAACGGCCCCGCAGCTGATTATCGATACGTCTGGATTCATGACGCTCCGTACCGATGATTTTCAACCCGCCAGCCTGTCTTGCCTGTTCGTCCAGCTTAATATCCGTACCACGGCCAGCCATATTGGTCGCAATCGTAACTGCCCCATGCTCACCAGCGTGGCTGACGATCTCAGCCTCCATCTCATGAAACTTGGCATTTAATACCTGATGCTTAATTCCCCTGCGGCTAAGCATCTTGTCCAGCAGCTCTGAAATCTCGATCGTAACCGTACCTACCAGTACCGGCTGTCCTTTCTCATGACTCGCTTCCACATCATCACAAACCGCACGGAACTTTTCCTTCTGTGTCTTATATACGGCATCCTGATGATCCACACGCACGACAGGCATATTGGTCGGGATTTCAATAACATCCATCCCATAAATATCACGAAACTCCTGCTCTTCAGTTAATGCCGTACCTGTCATACCTGCTTTCTTTTCAAATTTATTAAAAAAGTTCTGGAACGTGATCGTCGCCAGCGTGCGGCTCTCCCGTTTTACTTTTACATGCTCCTTCGCCTCAATCGCCTGATGCAGACCATCCGAATAACGGCGCCCCGGCATAATACGTCCGGTAAATTCATCTACGATCAGCACTTCATCGTCTTTGACTACATAATCTTTATCACGGAACATCAGATTGTGCGCACGCAGCGCCAGTATAATATTGTGCTGGATTTCCAGATTTTCCGCATCTGCCAGATTTTCGATTTTAAAGAATTTTTCTACTTTTTTTACACCTTCCGCAGTCAGGTTTACAACCTTATCCTTTTCATTGACAATAAAATCCCCGTCTTCCTCTACTTCGACGCCCATAATCGCGTCCATTTTTGTAAACTCTCCGTCGCCCTCCCCGCGTTTTAACTGCTTCGCAAGAATATCACAGGCTTCGTACAGCTTTGTAGACTTCCCGCTCTGTCCGGAGATAATCAACGGCGTACGGGCCTCGTCAATCAGGATCGAGTCAACCTCATCCACAATCGCATAATGCAGGTCCCGCTGTACCAGCTGTTCCTTATAAATAACCATATTATCTCTCAGATAGTCAAATCCAAGCTCATTGTTCGTCACATATGTGATATCACAGGCATAAGCTTCCCGACGCTGGTCATTATCCATACTGTTTAAAATACATCCGACTTTTAAGCCCAGAAACTCATGCACCTGTCCCATCTCATCCGCATCACGCTGTGCCAGATAATCATTAACCGTTACAATATGAACGCCTTTACCCTCCAGCGCATTCAGATAGGCTGGCATCGTCGCAACAAGCGTCTTGCCTTCCCCTGTTTTCATCTCAGCAATACGGCCCTGATGCAGTATAATCCCACCGATCAGCTGTACGCGGAACGGTTCCATATGAAGCACACGCCAGGATGCCTCCCTGACTACGGCAAACGCTTCCACTAAAATATCATCCATCGTCTCGCCTGCTTCCAGACGCTTTTTGAACTCCGCCGTTTTACTTTTCAGCTCATCATCCGAAAGCCCCTGCATCGTCGGACGCAGATCCTCAATCTTATCTACCAGTGGTTTTATTCTTTTTAACTCACGTTCACTATGAGTTCCGAATATTTTTTCAAATGCTCCCATATAATCTCCTATCGTTATCGTATACTTATATGCATCACAAAATTGGTTCTATTATAGCACTACCTGGCTTTTGAAACAATAGATAATGCAGTGAACTATTTGTGAATATTTTATAAACTATTGCTGTCCACACCTGCAATACTGGCAGAAACGGCCCTTCCTGCGGTATTCCGGTTCCATTTCCTTTTGTTTCTGTATTATTCTGTGCCTGTTTTATTATTTTGTTCCAGTCTTATCATCTTGTTTCTGTTTTAGCGTTCCATTCCTGTTTTATCATTTTGTTTCTATATTATCATTATGTTCCTGTATTATCATTTTTTCTGTTTTATCATTCTGTTCCTGTTTTAGCATTTTGTTTCCATATCATCATTATGTTCCTGTACTATCATTTTCTTCCTGTTTTATCATTTTCTTCCTGCTTTAGCATTTTCTTCCTGATTTAGCATTTTATTTCTGTTTTATCATTTTCTTCCTGTTTTAGCATTCCATTCCTGATTATTTTATTTCTGTTTTAGCATTCCATTCCTGTTTATTTTATTTCTCTTTTATCATTCCATTCCTGTTTATTTTATTTCTGTTTTAGCATTCCATTCCTGTTTATTTTATTTCTCTTTTATCATTCCATTCCTGTTTTATTATTTTGTTTCTGTTTTAGCATTCCATTCCTGATTATTTTGTTTCTCTTTTATCATTCCATTCCTGTTTTATTACTTTGTTTCTGTTTTAGTATTCCATTCCTGATTATTTTGTTTCTTTTTTTATCATTCCATTCCTGTTTTACCATTTTGTTCCTGTTTTGTCATTTTGTTCCTGTTTTATCATTTTCTTTCTGTTTTATCATTCTGTTCCTGTTTTATCATTCTGTTCCTGTTTTATCATTCTGTTCCTGTTTTATCATTTTATACCTGTATTTATAATACACCATTCTCCTTTCTCTGCTTTCATAATACCACCATTCTCCTTTCTCTGTTTTCATAATACTATCATTCTCATTCCTATTTTCACAATGCCATCCGGATCTTTACAATAACCCCATTTCACGAGACACTGCTGTCTCCGGCCATTTTATCAGCCGCAAGATATCAAAAACTGCATTCCATTCAGAAATCATCCAAAACCGTTCTTAATTTTCTGAATATTTGTATATTTTCAGCTTTAAATCTGCTTACTGTAAATTTTTTTTATTTTTTTCTAATTTATTGTTGACAAATCATTATTTGTTTGATATTATAATTTCAACAAAAAACAAACGAAACAACAAAATATAAAACAGCCGATACACTATTAAGCTTACAAAACAGCACCGAAAAGATTTTCAGCGAAATGTTTTAATCAAAGTTGCAGGCAATGAATAAAACACCCGACAGGAAAAATCTTCTATCCAAAATACAGGTGTAAAAGCTGTGAAAGGGGTGAGTCCACCAGCATAAGAACGAATTACCCAATAATTTAGGAAATGAGGTATAGTCCAATGATTACATAATTATTTTACACATTGTGTAATGAATAATCTGATGAAATGGAGTACAGACCAATGGAGAGAGTCATTTAAGCCGTGTTTGTTTTTGTAAATGAATCGAAAGCGAGGACAGTCCAATGGAGGCATTCATTTAAACCCGGAATCGTTTGAAACCAGATCGTGATGGAAAAATCAAAAGAAAGCGGGGTACGGACCGATGAAACTTGCAGTTTAGACCCGGATTTTTGTTAATATACACAAGCTGTATGATTGAATGAAAGTGGGGTACAGACCAATGGGAACGATTTTGTAAACCAGGATTTTTACCGGCATGATTTGTAGCAGAAGGAAAGCGGGGACAGTCCAATGGATATTTGATGAATACAACAGCTTAAATCCACCAGTTTATTTTAAGTCTTAAAGAAAGCGGGGTAAACTCCAATGCATGATTCAAATCTTAAGATCGTTTTCAGATTAGTTACATAATATGCAGAAGATACCGTGAAGACAACACTGTAAAGTGGTCGGAGATTCAGTCGGGGACATTCATATATGGATCCAGATCAAAAGCATTCAAGGAAAACAGACATGGATATTGAATGGACTAAGCTGAAGACATACAAAACAAAAGACATACAAAAGTCATAAAACAACATTTCATTCCTCAAATTAAGATAACGTTGTTGAATAAGAAAAGAAAGGCATGGCATAAATCCATGGAAATATCAGTCTAAAAGGCGTCAGCAATTTAAAAAGTTAAGTTGTTGGCGCCTTTTCTTTCACTTTTTTACGATGCGTCTATGATTCGCGCATCTTGTTTGCAATATAATAACCCAGATTTTCACCTGCATTTGCCAGACGGCATCCATAGAAAAATCCACCACCTGGCATTTCTTTTTTCCACACACCTCTTGCTTCTACTTTAATCTCTTCTTCCTCTTCCCTGTCTTCATCCAGAAACTGGATATACATATGACGGATATCCTGCTCTTCAATCTTGACCGGACATTCAAATCCAATTCCATTCACACAAAGATCGTGAATCATAATATCTATAGGCTCCGGTACATTGCTGATTTTCAGCTTTCCCGGCTTATTCAGTATAATTCTGGCAACCTTGCGGCGATTTACTTTAACACTTGCCCTTGGCGCCGCAAGCGCGTGATATTGTTTTCCATCCACGGTTCTTCTTTGTATTCTGCAGTTTGTCCATGCTTTTGGCATATCCAGACCATCTTCATAGATTGTAATAATCTGTACATGCGGACTGGAAAAATCTACAACCTGACCATCATGGCGGATCAGCTCCAGCAATACCACCTCAGAACGGACGCCTGCCACATGAGCCTCCATGTCTACCAGCAACGTCTTATGCTTGCATCGAATCGTCACTTTTTGTCCCCTTTTTAATTCTGATATTTTCAATCTGCCACCTCCGAACTTCTGATACCTGTCCTGTCGTCCCGTCATTTCATTTCCAGTGTTTATCATAAATTGTATTGGGCAAAAAGTCAATGCAGAATTTACATAAAGTATTACATTCTGGCTACGCAGACGCTGGAAGAGGGAATTTACCCATAAGCGCGAACTTAAGCGGAAATACAACAATTTACATAAAAGTGTTGCGTACTGGCTATGCGGACGCCGGATGGGAGGCGGTGCTCTGTCTGCCTGTTCCTTTTCCAGAATGCAAGAAGTTCTAAGTATTCTGCATCCAGACTGTGGTACCGGACGGGCGCG
>CANTHI010000243.1 GCA_947653505.1 uncultured Eubacterium sp. | reverse complement strand
AGCGAACCAGGTGTCGCGCCCGTCCGGTACCAAAGAGTTGATGCAGAATACTTAGGGCTTCTTGCATTCTGGAGCGGTCACAGCAGACGGGGCAAATTTCCTCTCCCAGCGTCCGCATAGCCAAAATGTAACACTTTTATGAAAATTGTTGTATTTGTTCATAAGTTCGCGCCTATGGGAAGTGGCCTATAGGAGATGGCTGTGCGGATGGCGGCAGACGTTTCAAAACCATCCTATGTCCGGAATCTGAGCAGGGAGGAAATACAAAGCCTGTGGAAAAAAGCAGTAAAGAACCGTCTAAAAAGCCATTGAGAAAAAGATGCAGGTATAGTATATTAATACTGACAGGGAACTATGATACATGCGAAATGATAAATGAAGAACTAGTCTGTTGAGTATAGCAGATTTTTTGACTGGAAGCAACAGGGTTTATAATTTGTAAATAGTTGATGATGAAAAGAAAGGATATAGTAAAATGAGTGCCTGCGTATTCACAATAAAAGATATTGCGAGACTTGTTAAGCCGGTAGCAGAGAAATATGGAGTAAAAGCAGTATATTTATTTGGCTCTTATGCAAGAGGAGAGGCTGATGAGAACAGCGATCTGGATTTTTTAGTATTTGGCGGGGAAAATTTTAAGCTTACGATGATTTTTGCCTTTGCTGAAGAGCTGCGTGGTATATTGAAAAAAAATGTGGATGTCTTTGAAATCAGCGAAATTAACGAAGACAGTGATTTTTATAATACAATTATGAAAGAGAGGCTGTTTGTTGCATGAAATATTCAGATCAGCAGCGTGTTCAAAAGATCTATGGCTATGCAGTGAAATTACATGAATATATTGAGGCACATCAGATAAAGAGAGAGAATTTACTGACAGAAGCTCCTATGCAGTGGCTGGTTACAACGCCATTATATAATATTGGAGAACATGCTTATAACCTTTCTGACAGATATAAGGAAGCTCACAATGAAATACAGTGGGCGATGATAGCCGGGCTCAGGCATCGCCTGGTTCACGACTATGACGGTACAAATTGGAATATTATTGTAAATGTTGTTTTTGAAGAGCTGCCTGATTTAGTAGAACAGCTGGAAAAACTGATATGAATTACTTGAGATGATACGTTCTATGTTAGAAAGGAAAAGTATGGAAAAGGATCATTTTATATCGCGTATTGAAGAACAGCTGCAGAAGATGTCAGAAGCACAGAAAGATGCATGGATCTTAACAAAAGCGAAGCTGCTGCCAGAACCGGAGCAGCAGGATTTTATGCTGTCACTAAACGGAGAGAAGATGATCGGTTATATGCCAGCGGAATTTGAAATTCAGCAATTTTGTGAGAAAGTTCGTAAGGGTGATATATGTGTGGAGTACGAAACACATTATTGTGAATTTGATTCGGACGGAAGATATAAAGATGACTGGGAAGTGCATCATAACGATCCTTCACATGCGTTTTCGTTCCTGAACCGGACGTTTTGTGGCTGTCATGATCTGATACGGTTAGGGGAATATGATTCTGCGGGCAGGATTCTGGATCAGGTCTGCGGTCTGGGGTTTCAGGTTGTGGAGGCGGAGGATTCGGAAGATTTTTATGATGATTCACCTTTTACCATAGCGGATGCAGCAAAAGAGCAGCTGCTTGTAATGGATACACGGGAGATCGGATATGACTGGATACTGGCGCTTCTTTTGGGAGAAAAGGATCTGGAAAGTACCGGATTTGCCAGAAAGCTTGCTGGCATTTTAAAGCTTGAGCTGTGTAAAAAGATTCAGATGAGTGATTTTTCTAAAGTTGTTCCGGAAAAGCTTTTGGATGTGATGGAAGAGGCATTGACAGAAGAGATAAGAAAAATCCGTCAGGATCTGGAAAAAATTAAAGACCGGAGAAAGTATTGGCGTGAGGTATACATGCTTGAAAAAAATATGGCCAGAGATCAGCATCTTGTTCTGGATATTCGTAAAAAATGCAGGAAGCAGATAAATAAGGCAGGAAAACCACAGCTCATGCCAGTGCTTAAGGATTCCTGGAGACAGGTTTGTGAGTTATGCAGTATACTGGCCTATGAGCAAAGCGCTGATAGTCAGATGGAGACTGACGAGGTATGGAATATTTGTGAAGCCCTGATACGAAGGGGCAGATTCGCAGAGGAAGACTGGAAGATCAGGGAGAATATTTTAAGGGAAATGGTATCCCGGAACTTTTATGAACGCTATGGATGCAGTGAGATTCTCCGGAAACTGGCAGGAAAGCTATGTGTTACGGATTCCGAGATGCTTGTGTATGCGGATATTCTGTATGAATCCGGGTATTATGAAAGGCAGGCAGCTTATTTATTCCGGCAATACGGCAGGAGGGACCGGTATGTCCGGTATCTTGAGACACATCTGGACCGGTCATCCAGAGAATATCTGGAGCTGATTCAATGCTATTGTGAGGATGGCAATGAAGCCGGAGCCAGAAACATCGCGGAGCAGGGACTTAATCAATGCAGGGATGATCTGACTGATCTTTTTATTTTTCTTTTAAAAGACGCAAAAAAATATGGGGATGAAACAAGGTACAGGAAATTTTATACGAGTGCGAAGAGAAGGAAAAAGGTGGATCTTATACGGGTGAAGGAAGCACATTTGCAAGCGTTCATTTAGGAAATGGGGATGTTTTTGTCCCCATTTTTTTATTGGAAGGCGGCATAAACTGTTTTCCGGATTTTTATCGGACCTGTTATAGAATCATAACAATTTCTATACAATTGTTCATTCGGAAAAGTTCTTATGGTTACTAAAAATAAATAATATACAGCTCACAAGTATTTTATTCGCTTTTCTTATATTTTGCAACCCCAATCAAAATTTTTATCAATTATGCATGAAATTCATAGAACTATCGAAAAGAAAATCAGACAAATCACACAAAAAAACAGATATTTTTCTATAAAATAATCATCAGAAACATCATTTTCAGGAACAAATTTCACCTTTTATGATCCCGAAATCTCCCAATCCCTTATTTTCAGCCGCTTCCGCCATTCGTATGACAGATATCATGCATAACAATTGTATAGAAAATGTTATGTATTGCACGCGTAGTTTGCTATTTGCAGGAAAGATACACAAGTCCGGGCAGACAGGAGATCAGGGATGTATGAATTAGATTATTCAAAAATGGGGGCAAGAATCTGCCAGATCCGCAAACTGAGAGGCTTGTCGCAGATTGAGCTTGCGAAAAAATGCGGGATCAGTCTCAGTTTTATGGGGCATATTGAACGTGGTACGAAAAAAATGAGCATGGATACGTTTGCCACGATATGCCAGGAGCTGGAGACAGATGCAGACGGATTGCTCTGGGGTGTGGCACAGCCGTCAGATGCAGCCATTCAGAGTATGTGGAAGCGGCTGAACCAGAGGAAGGAAGAGGACAGCTATTCGATGTATATCCGGATCATGAAGTCGGTGGCGGAGATTATGAATGAGACGTGAGGATGGGGCAGTGAGAAAAGTACTGGTGGCAGCTTCGGTTGCATCCATGATTGACCAGTTCAATATGCCGGATATCCGGCTGCTGCTGGAGATGGGGTATGAGGTGCATGTGGCCTGTAATTTCCGGGAAGGCAATACCTGCAGCAGACAGAGGGTGGATGCATGCAGGAAAGCATTGGAACGGATGGGTGTCAGCTGGCATGCATGGGACTGCCCGAGGAGTCTTAAGTCCGCAGTACGATGCTACAGGGCCTGCCTGCAGCTGGCTCGGCTGCTGGAGCGGTATTCCTTTGCATGGATCCACTGCCATTCTCCGATTGGCGGAGCGCTGGCCAGAATAGCGGCACATGAGAAAGGTGTCCGTATTATCTATACGGCACATGGCTTTCATTTTTATAAAGGGGCGCCTGTTAAAAACTGGCTGTTGTATTATCCGGCTGAAAAGCTGCTGGCACGCTGGACGGATGTGATCGTTACGGTAAACGTGGAAGATTACCGGTTTGCAAAACGGCATTTGCATGCGGGAAAGACCGTTCATATACCAGGGGTCGGGATAGCGGATACATATGCATATGCATCGGGAGCAGACGGGGAAAAGGAGCGGTTCTGCAGAAAATATCACATTCCGGCAAATGCCCGGATCCTGCTGTCGGTGGGTGAATTAAATAAAGGAAAAAATCACAGGCTGGTCATCCGTGCACTGGCAAAGATGCAAAGACAGGATCTGTATTATCTGATCTGCGGGCAGGGATATCTGGAAAAAGAACTGCGGCAGTATGCGGACAGCCTGGGAGTAGGAAAGCGTATCCGTATGCCAGGGTTCCAGGATGATATGCCGTTTGTTTACCGGAATGCAGATATTTTTGTGCTTCCATCCATGCGCGAGGGAATGCCTGTGGCGCTGATGGAGGCAATGTCTGCCGGCCTGCCCTGTGTGGTATCGGATATCCGGGGAAACCGTGAACTGGTCGATGCTGCTTTCAATGGGCAAAAACAGACATTCAGGCAGGTATTATACAGCAGATCCGCGGGAATCAGATTTTCGTTAAAGCATCCGTGGCAGTTAACGGCGGCGCTGGAACTGTTATTGAGGAATGAAAAGCTGTGCAGGCGGTGCGGGCAGAACGGTCTGGAAAAAATCAGGGCCTATCGCATAGACATTGTGCAGGAAAAAATGAGGGAAATCTATGAATATATGGGAGAATGAAAGCCATGCCTGAGATTTCCGTACTGATGGGAACTTATAATGAAGAGAACAGGAAGTATACCGCAGAAGCGATTGATTCGATTTTGTGTCAGACTTTTACAGATTTTGAACTGATCATTTGCGATGACGGATCAGAAATGGAATTTTATGAATGGCTGGAAAGGTATTGCAGAAAAGACGCCAGGATAAAGCTGCTGCGCAGCAGGCAGAATCATGGTCCGGCGTATGCCAGGAATGCCTGCCTGATGCGGTCGCGGGGACAGTATATCGCGATTATGGATGCGGATGACAGATCAGACGCCACGCGGCTGGAAAAACAGCTTGCGTTTTTGCGCAAACATCCTGAATACGCGGTTGTTGGATGCAGCGTAAGGCTGACTGACAGGACAGGCAGCTGGGGGATCCGCCGCATGGAGCAGCAGCCGGATATAAAATCTTTTTTGAAAACGCTTCCGTTTGTGCATCCGTCCATGATGCTGCGCAGGGAGGTTATGGAAGAACTGCGCGGCTATACGCAGTCAGCAGGCGTTTTCCGGGTGGAAGACTACGATCTGCTTATGCGGCTGTATGCAAAGGGCTATAAAGGGTATAATCTGCCGGATATACTGTTCAGCTACCGGGAAGATGAAAGGGCTTATAAAAAGCGCAGTTACAAATGCCGGATCAATGAGTGCCGCGTGCGGTACAGAGGATTTCGTGCTTTGGGGATCCTGCGTGGAAATTACAGGTATGTGTTAAAGCCGCTGCTGATTGGCGTTATTCCGGCATGTGTGATGCGCATGATCCGAAGAAAGAGATTCGCGTCCAGAGCAGATACAGGGGAAGCGAAAGAGAGCCGGAAGAAAAAGGGAAAAGTGCGGAAACGTGATCCTGGTATGGAAGAGATAAAGATATTTGTGACACATACACCAGGCAGCAGGCAAAGATGTGTCAGAAATCCGCTGTTTTATCATGTGATGGCTGGCAGTGTATTCCAGAAAGAACCGCTGCCGGAGTATATGCTGCGCGATGATACAGGGGACCATATATCTGGCAGGAATCGGGAATACTGCGAACTGACCACACAATATTGGGCATGGAAAAATGTTCAGGCAGACTATTATGGATTCTGTCATTACCGCCGTTATTTTTCGTTTGCACCAAAAAAACTGGCGGAGGCGGACTGCGGCTGTCTCGTATTTTCTTATTTGAATGGGGAAGCAGTGCGCACACTTCATCTGCGCTCAGGTGACAGGGAGGAGATCTGCAGGAAGGTCCGCCAGTATGATTTTCTGATCGCAAAAGGAATACCTGTGCATGCTTTGCAGGCTTCCAGTGTGTACAGACACTATGAGCAGGCACCTGCATTACATGCTA
>CANTHI010000242.1 GCA_947653505.1 uncultured Eubacterium sp. | reverse complement strand
TGCTTTTTAGCTTAAGTTCGCGCCTATGGGGGCAGACCCTGCGCGTTCCTGACCCGTGAAAAGTAACTATTTGTACTGGTGCGAACTTAAATGGAAAATTCTTGATTATTTTCCCGCACCCTTTTATACTATAAGATATAGAAAGCTACAAAAAATGAGCCGGAACATAAAGGGAGGACGACATTGAAGACTTTTCAGACAGCTGCCATTCTACAATCGATCAGACAATGCTATCAGAAACGGTTATTTCTGCCCATGATGTATCTGCTGCTTCTGACTGTTCTATGGTTTGTGACTCCGGTATCACAGCTCGTATTTCCGCATCCGCTGGCAGACAAAACGCATTTTATGGCACTGCATCAAAGCCAGTCCCGCTATATTCAGACAACGCTTACGGATCTGCATTTTACCGGATATACCCAAAAGGTTTTAGGCTACACCAATGGGTATTATTACTATACCTTTCAGGACGATGCGTGCATCTTTGTCCTGCTGGCGCCTGATACGTGCAGACATGGTGCGCCCGGTCTGGACCGTCTGCACGTACGTGTGCGTGTTATCCGGCACTTCGAAGAATACGATACGCTAACGCAGCAGCTGGCAGAGGATTTGGACTGGACAGCTTCTGGCGTACGCAGGCAGGCGCCGGATTATCTGCTGAGTGAACCCGGATTTCACAAGCTGCTTTCCCTGCTGCTGTTGGCGGCTTATCTGATCAGTGGCATTTATGCGCTGACACATCTGGTCTGCTGCGTGGTCTTCATCTGTTTTCCTGACCTCTCGCCGGCATGTCAGAGACTTGGATTATATGGCAATGCCAGGCAGCTGCTGGCACAGGCCGGAGAAGAGCTGGCATCCTGTCTGCGGACAGAGACAGAAACCGTATTTTTAACTGAAAATTATCTGATTCTAATGACTGATTTTCAGACAGCGGTATTACCCATTCAGGAAATCCGGTGGATCTATAAACGTAACGCCCCGCACAAACTGATCCGGCGCCCACTGCATCATACGCTGCATATTGTAGCAAACAGACATGTGCATATCCAGTGTCCGGATGTTCCGGAAGCAGATATTGCGGACATACTACACGCTGTTGGAAAAACATCTCCGGAAATACTCACAGGACTGCGGAAAAAAAGCGGAAAACATTGAGCTTCCATCACAGGACAAACAATCCCCGCAGCTGTTTTTTGTATTTTCCATACAGATATCTGACCCATCCGGACAATGCATACACCAAAAACGCCGTGCCCACTGACAACAGTATATATTTAGGGAACAGCTGCGCATACGTATCATCCGGAAACATCCGCTGCATCCGCCCGCTCCATGCATGATGTGACAAAAAGAGCGGAAAGCTGAACCTGCCCAGCCAGTAGCTGACCGCATTGTCATACAACGGTGCAAGAAGTCCCTGATGGCTGCAGCTTACTGTCACCGCTGCCGCAAACAGCAGTAAAATCAGAAACTGCATTTTTGATGTGGCATGTCCAAAAGTCCAGTACAATGCAAACAGACACCCGCCCGTCTCTGTCAGGGACAGCAGCGCCTTCGCAAACACCGTCAGCCGCAAATCCCTGATTTTCTGACATGCCAGATAGCAGACGCATCCCAGACAGAGCACCCCCATCGCCCGCAGCAATCCCTTATAGCAAAATCCCATCCAGTCAGTATTTCCGCGTAATGTCTTTCCAGTGGCATACAAATATCCCAGTATTCCGATCGCCAGAACCGGAGCCATCACATGCAGGAAAAATTCCCTGTTTTTATAAAAAAATGGCAGCAAAAGCAGCATCGCACAAAGCATTGCGGAAATATACCACGTTGCTCCATTTGCGTTATAGTCATTAAATCCAGCCATCCTTAAAAACAGCAGCTCCCAGACACTGACTATGAGATGCTTCGCAATCAGATAAAGCGGCAGCAGCCCTCCTGCGATCTGCTTAATCAGAAACGACACCGCCCAGGCAATATAATATTCAGGGCACATACCTGCTATCTTGTGAAGCAAAAACTGCCATGTACGTTTCCAGACCGGCTCCCCCATCGCCTGTGGTCTTTCTCTCATAATAGAAGCCGCCATAAAAAATCCTGATACGAGGAAGAAATATTCCACCATATTCGCCCCGTCATAAAAAACATATTTCTCCGATCCCGCAAAATACAGGGAATGAAAACACATGATCACGACTGAAAACACAAACTTCCAAAAATCAACCGCACCGTTTCTTTTGCCATCTGCCATATCCGGTCATACACTCCTTTACAACGCTTCCTTTCAGACCTTTTCTCATTTTCTTATTTCTTTTCTTTTTTTCCAGTATATAAATACAAAAAATCCCAGCAATGTTCCTACGATCACGCCGCTGCTGTCGATGAGCATATCCTTAATCTCACAGCTGCGGCCCGGCACAAACATCTGGTGCAGCTCGTCCGATACGGCATACAACGAACCGGTCACTGCAGGCAGCAGCACATTTTTCCGCTTTCTGCTGCTGTCCGCATAACTTCCGGTCAGCAAAAATCCCAATATGGCATATTCTGTCGCATGAGCCATTTTACGAATCGGGTGATCAATCTTATCCGCAAAAGAAATCTGCATCTGCGTATCCATCTGCGCAAAACTCGGCACAATCAGCCGCCCAAACAAAATACCGATGGACATGCTGTCTTTCGTAGACAGCTCTGCGCTTCTGGCTGAAAACATAAATATCACGAGCATCCAGCAGACAGCCAGAATAAGGCAGATTCTTTTTCTTCGTATTGTATGATCTGGTTTTTTCATTTCATATACCCCTTTGTATCAGATTTCTACGGTGCCCGCAGTCAGCGGGTACAAAAGATTTTCCGTCAGGAACTGTATGCGCTTTCAATATGCCGGGATTTGTCGCTGTCAGCACCGCAGATGAATCAGTAGCGAAATTTTCTTCTGCTGATTATACTTCCCAGCGAATTATAACAGATTTTTGCGGGTATGGCTATACTTTTCTAGCAGATACCGGCCTTCCGGACGCCGGATGAGGGAACCAGACCAATGAAACAGGTCCGCTTCCCTCATCCAGCGTCCGAAAGGCCGGTATGTTCTATTCTGGTTTATCCATGTCAGGGCTTCTTACATTCTGAAGCGTACAAAGCAGTTCCCCTATTTCACACGCACCGTTTCCAGCACCCTGTCATCTTCATCCGATGCAAGAAAATCAACCGTTCCATCCTCCCGTACCGGTCCAAACCGGCGGATGCCATCCGAATACTGATCATCAGTATTCTGTGGATTTTCGTTTGCATATTTGTCTGAAGGCTCCAATACAAATTGTCCTTTCCGGTCAATGATTCCCCACCGACCGCCTTTTCCATAATACATCTGCACAGTACCCCCATCCTCTGTATATGGTATAATCTCAGCATCTGTCAGTACGGAAGCATATCCATTGGAAAAATCACTGACCTGTGCATACTGGCACGGTATGGCCATGTTTCCCTCATAGTCCAAAAATCCCATCTTTCCTGTCTTCATATCCCTGACAGCCATCAGGCCATCTACATAATAAATGCCGGTTCCTCCTGCACGCAGTCCTGTCACAACTTTAATCTGGCGAAATTTTTCATCATAATAACAGATTTTATAATGAGAATAATCTGCGGTCATATATCCCTGCGGTATTTTTGTAATGATACCATACGTACCGTTTATCTCATAACTGAGCACCGGATGATATAAATCCGTCCTTTTTGACACGCCGATTAACCTGCCGGTTCTGGGGCAGCTTCGGATTACCGAGACGATGCTGGTCAGCTGGCTGGTAATGCTGGTGGTGACAGGCCTTTGCATTTGGCTGACCCGGAACCTGAAAACGGAGAACATCTCTAAGCGCCAGGCAGTGGCGGAGATGCTGGTAGAGATGGCGAACAAGTTCGTGGTGGGCAATATGGGTGAGAAGTTCCGATACTTCGTCCCCTTTGTAGCGGCCCTTTTCGCGACCAGCCTAGTGTCAAATCTGATCGGTCTTCTGGGGCTGCGTAGCCCGACGGCGGATGTGTCCACGGAAATGGCGTGGGCGATTACCGTATTCGTCCTGATCACCGCGCAGAAGATCAAGGTCAATGGAGTGGGCGGTTATCTGAAGGATTTCACGACCCCTATTCCGATTCTTACGCCTTTTAACATTCTGGGAGAGGTGGCGACGCCTATCGGTATGGCATTCCGTCATTTCGGAAACATTTTGTCAGGCGTGGTAATCAACACTCTGGTATATGCGGCTCTTGCGGTGGCAAGCTCCGCGCTGCTGGGACTGATTCCCGGCGCGGTCGGCGCGGTATTGTCCCAGATCCCGATCCTGGACGTGGGTATTCCCGCGATCCTGTCGATCTATTTCGACTGGGTGTCGGGCGTATTGCAGGCGTACATTTTCTGTATGCTGACCGTTATGTTCATCGCCAACGCGGCGGAGGGCTAGACGGAGCCGTAACCCCAGTAACCCTTGTGAAGCTTTGCAGGACGCCGGTTTAAAGAAGACCTTATGGTTTTATGAAGATCCACAGCCCGGGTTTGGGCGGAAAACACAGGCGGGCAGGTTTCGCAGCATTTTACAACTGAATAGGAAAGAAATCATATTTAAAACAAATTTAGGAGGATTACATTATGGATTTCCAATTTCTCGCAAAAGGTATTGCCCTTGCAGGTTGTGCTCTTGGAGCAGGTATCGCGTTGATCGCAGGCGTTGGCCCTGGTATCGGTGAAGGTGAAGCGGTTGCTCACGCGCTGGATGCCATCGGACGTCAGCCGGAATGTAAAGGCGATGTAACTTCTACTATGATCCTGGGCTGTGCCCTGGCAGAGACGACTGGTATCTATGGTTTCGTAACCGGCCTGCTGCTGATCTTCGTAGCGCCCGGCTCATTCATGAATCTCCTGAGCTAATTGTGTGTGACACGGACAACAAATAGAACAGGAGGTTACAAACATGCCAGTACAAGAGTTAGTATCGTTCGCACCTTGGACTTTCATATTTCAGATTTGCAACCTTCTTATCCAGATGTATCTGATCAAACGTTTCTTATTCAAGCCCATTAACGCGATGCTGGAAAAGAGACAGGCCATGGCAGACGCCGAGATCCAGGACGCTATCAAGGCAAAGGATGAGGCCCAGGCCATGAGGACCGAGTATGAGCAGAGCATGAAGGAGGCCAGAGATAAGGCCAACGAGATCATGACCACGGCTCAGAGGACGGCGACGGCCCAGAGTGAAGAGATGATTAAAGAAGCCGCTCAGCAGGCTGCCGCCATCAAGGCAAAGGCCGAGAGCGACATCATTCAGGAGCGCAGAAAAGCGGTCAATGAGATCAAGGATGAGATCGGCAGCATGGCGATGGAGATCGCCGGCAAGGTGATCGAGCGCGAGATCAACGAGGCGGATCATACGAAACTGATTGACGATTTTATAGCGAATGTAGGTGAGGTATCATGACGCAGACTGCCAGAGTATACGGCGGGAGCCTCTATGACCTTGCCGCCGAAGAACAGCTTACGGAAGCCATCATGGAGCAGATGTCTGAAATCCGGCAGCTTTTCCGGGAGAATCCGGATTACATGAAGCTTTTGTCGGAACCCTCCATCCCCACAAAGGACCGGACGGATCTGATCGAGACGGCATTTGGCGAGCAGGCGGAACGATATCTGGTAAGCTTTTTGAAACTGCTGTGTGAGCGCAGCATTTTGGCAGAATATGCAGGCTGCTGCGAGGAATTTACGCGGCGCTACAACGTGGACCATAACATAGCCGAAGCCGTAGTCACCAGCGCTGCGAAGCTTGGTGAGGAACAGATGGAGGCACTGAAGGCGAAGCTTGAGAAGATGAGCGGGAAAAAGGTTTCCCTGGTTCAGCACATCGACTCCTCGGTTCTCGCCGGTCTGCGTGTAGAATTGGAAGGAAAGCAGCTGGATGGCACGGTACAGGGCCGCCTGTCCGGTATTTCCAGGAAACTGAATGAAGTAATCGTGTAAATAGTAAAAATTGTAAGGATGGGAATGGAAACATGCAATTAAAACCTGAAGA
>CANTHI010000241.1 GCA_947653505.1 uncultured Eubacterium sp. | reverse complement strand
GTACGTCCTTCCGAAAAATCAACCAGCAGATTTCTGATGCGGATACGTTCTTCCGGATCTAATCCGGCCGTCGGTTCATCGACCATTAAAAACTCCGGCTCATTTAAAAGCGCCTGGATAAGACCGACCCTGCGCTTCATACCGCCTGACAATTGTTTTATCTTCTTTTTGCGATGCTCTGACAGGTTTGTTTTTTCAAGATAGTACCGGATACGCTTTTTACATATCTGTCCCGGTATCCCGGATAAGTCCCCCATATATTCCAGACATTCCTGTACTGTCAGTCCCGGATAGAGATCCGTCTCCTGTGGAAGATATCCGATTTTTCTCTGTATTTTATCATAATTTCCCCCGCTATAAAGTATTCCATCTAAGGTTACGGTTCCACTGGCTGGCGCTAACACCGTTGCAAGTACCCGCATCAGTGTCGTTTTCCCTGCCCCGTTTTCCCCTAACAGGCCAAACATTCCCTTTGGAATTTCCAGATCTGCATGATGGATTGCGGTTACTTTATTCCTGAATGTTACTGTTAAATCCTCTATTTTAACCTCTGTCTTAGCCGCTATTTTAGTCGCCATCTTAGTCTCTATCTTAGTCGATATCTTAGTCTTTCTCCCAGCTTCCATATTATCCTTCCTCTCTGTTTCCATATTATCAAAAATCCGGCGCAAATATCACAGGTTATTTGCTTACAATTCCTAACCTCTTTTCTCAATAATCTCAGGCAATACTGCCACCATCATAATCCCAATACAAATACAGACAAATTTCCCACATAACCAGTCAAAACCACTGCTGCTTCCCAGCCTTCTGAACGTATAGGAAAATAAATTCCATGCCCCAAAGGCTCTGTCACCCATGCTGGAATTTGTAATCAGCCACAGCATCAGGCAGATGCCGGTTCCCGCCCACATATTTCGAAAAAAGCAGGAAAGCACATTGGATAAAAGTCCCCAGAATCCAAGCGTGACAGTAATAGCTGCAAAATATACAAGGAACTGGTATATTTCCCCTTCCAGACCGCCTTGCCCCATTCCGTTTATCCGCGGATTCTGAAACAGAAAAAACAGCCCATATCCAATGGCAGCGACAATGGATAAAAACAGCTCCTGTATCACGAGCCGTCTGTATATGGAAGTCATTCTCTTTTTCATAGGGCATAGCCGCCAGATCTCTGACCGCCTGCTGACAATTTCCTGCGTATACGTATCCGCGCAGAACGTAACAGCAAGGATCGCCATTGGAGCTTCTAATGCAATCCCTATTTCTTCAGAATCGGTCACTCCTCTGACAAGACTTAAAATCACTACAAAAAATACTGCATACGCCTGCTTTTGCAGCGGAAGGGAGATTTTCATTTCATGTATCAATATACCCTCCTCCTTTTCCATATCTGTACCGAAAGCATAATGATGCAGATGGCAGCAAAAATGAGGAAACTCTGATTCAGCAACGCCAGCGGCGGAGGGGCAGTATCAAAAAAGCCTCCCGGAAACCGCACCATAATCGCCAGCGGTCTGCCATAATATCCATAAATGCCTTCCGCATTCCTGCTTCCCATATTGGAATACACGATATAAAGCATCAAAAACGGTACTGCAGGCAATGGACTTTTAAATAGCAATGCAATCAGGCAATAGATGCTTACAATCATCAGCATATTTGGCAGGATATAAATACAGTCTGCTATCAGAAAGTCCGTCAGATGTACTTCAAATCCACTTTTGTTTGCTGATACAAGACAGAATCCAAAAAAAATCAGACTGAAAACTGTCAGCGTGATCAGGCAGACTGCAAAACCGCCGCCCACCTTGCCTGACACATATTTTGCTGCACTGACAGGCTTTGTATGAAGCAGCTCGTACGTATTTTTTTTCATATCCTGCATAAATAACAGGGACAATAAAACGGTTGCGAAAAATCCCATGAACAGCCCTGCAAAATCTGCAAATTTCCTTGAAAAATAATACGAAAATGTCCTGTTTTCCAGTTTTTTAGCAATATAAGAATTGATTTCCTCACGGGTTCCTTTCTGAAAAGCTGTATTCTCATACTCATAATATGCATCATAAAAACCATACTTTTCCAGATAAACACAGGCTGTCTTAACATCCATTTCTTTCATTTCACCGATCACAGACTGCGCTTGCGCATGATCCATATCGAATCCGGAAACCAGGATTTCCCGTATCCGTTCTTCCCACATTTCCCGCCTCACCTCCTTTTTTGCCGGCACATACCCCTCAAAAACATCCCCATTCCTGGTAGTTTCCGGGCCATCATTCACAATAGTTTCCTCGTTTGAGATATAGTGAATATCCAAATAAGGGCTTATACTTTGAAATATCATGAAAACGCCAATTACGACTCCAGCCCAGAACAGAGGATTTTTCATATAAT
Source organism: uncultured Eubacterium sp. (assembly GCA_947653505.1). The sequence continues at coordinate 3,668 of CANTHI010000241.1, read as the reverse complement.
TTTTTACCTCTCTTTTCAAAACAGACCACATACTTCTTCCTCCTTATAACTTAAATCATTTGCCTGTCTTTTTCTCCAATAGCACTGCCCAAAAAACAGCTGCATAGTCCGGTACCGTGTTCCTCCCTTAGGAACTGTAAGCAAATAGCATAGTTTTTTTCTTACAGCCCCTTCGTAATTCTATTATAAAAAAACTGTCACAACAAAAAAACAATGAAAAGAAAAACGCCGGATTACTCACGCAATCCGGCGGAAAACCGCTGTCACCACAGCCCCTCCCTGTTCTTCATTTCCCAGCACCAGGCTTCCCCCGTGCTTTTCACAGTACAGCCTGCTGATATACATTCCAAGTCCCGCATGTTTCAGGCTGTCTTTTACATTCGTTCCATAAAAAGCTTCCGTAATTTTATCCGTATCTTCCCGAAAACCATCGCCATCATCCCTGACACAGATGCTCAGTCTGGCATATTCCATCTGTACTATCATCGTGATTTTTTGTTTCCCATAACGTAAGGCATTTGACAGCAGATTTTCCGTTACCTCCAGAATCATTTCCCTGTCTCCGCAAAATTTTTCCTCTGATTCCTGCATATGCAGCATACATTGTTTTCCATATTCCTTTCCCAGAACAGCAAGTTCTGCCTGTATCTCTTTCTCCAGCTGTCTGGCAGAAATCTCACCCGGAACCAGTTTCCTGTTTTCCAGACTGTTCAGTCTGCGCATTGCTTCTACAAAAGCATCCATACGTTCAATCTGATGTCCGCTTTCTGACAGCATCTCCATCGCCTGATTCATATCCATATCTTCCTCTGGCAGATATTCCACCAGCATTTCATGATACCCTTTCAACACGGACAACGGAGCCCGTATATCGTGCGCAATGGCCGCCCGCAGCATCTTTTCCTCCTCAATCGTCCTCCACAATATCTGATTATTTTTAACAAGCTCTTTCCGCATCCGCTCAAATTCCCTGCAAAGTACGCCCATCTCATCCTTATTCTCATAAGCAATACAAAAATCCAGCTGATTTGCCGCGATCTTTTGCGAAGCCTGCGCCAGTTCTTCCACCGGCCTTTTTAACTTGTTCCCGTAGAAAAGGAAAACTGCCGCACAGTTTCCTGCCATAGGCAGGATCAGCACGGCATAAGTCTGTAAAAAATCACAAAGCTCTGACACAAAATAATCTGACCGGGTCATCTCATAAGGTTCCGGCCTTGGAATATCCGCCACATAATCAGAACCTTCCCTCTCCATTGCTTTAAAATACGCCTCTTCATCCACATACTTCCACCAGATATCTGTCTGCGTCCGTCCGGCAATGCTGACAATGACCGCTGACAGAAGAAAACTACAGACTAAAGCAACCGCCATATATAATAATATTGTTTTCCTTACGGAAAGATTTCTTATCTGATCCACCGGTATCCCATCCCCCATACGGTCTCGATATATTTGTTCTCCGTATACTGCCGGAACTTGTTTCTAATCCTGCGGATCAGCTCTGTAATTACCCTGCTGTCACCCTCCGCATCATATCCGCACACCTTCTCGTAAATCCTGTCTTTATCAAAAACCATTCCCGGATTCATGCTCAGAAATTCAACGATTTCATATTCCAGCCTTGTCAGCTCCAGATCATAAGCATGAATCTGTACGGTCTTCGCCTTATAATCAACAGACAACTCTCCCTGAAAGCAGCATTCTGTCCTATCCCTGCGCCGCGTTTCCCGTTTCAGGTGCGCCGTAATCCTTGCATCAAGCTCTTTCAGACTAAACGGCTTTAAAATATAGTCATCGCCTCCTGACGCAAGCCCATTTACAACGTCCTGTTCGTCTACCCGGGCAGAGAGGAATAAAACCGGACAGGCTACTTTGTCCCGTATCCTCCGGCATACCTCTATCCCGTCAGTTTCCGGCATATTTACATCCAGCAATATAATATCCGGCTGCAGTTTCATTTTCCTTAATCCATCCGCTCCATTCTCCGCGGTAATGATTTCATATTTTTTTCGTTCAAAATATTTTTTCAGCATTTTGAGAAGTTCCGTATCATCATCAATCATTAATATCCTGTAAGCCATGATTTCTTCCTTTCCCTGACATAACCGGCTTCCTCTGGCGGATAAGCCTTTCAAAATAATGATACTGCACAAATCCCAATAAATAAACAACAAACACCTTTTCACTATTCCCTGACTGCCGTCCGGTGTGCCACTATTTTACCCTCATGGCATGTGCCACTTTTTTATTTAAACTACTGTAAAACACACTCTTACCAAACTTTATATTCCCCGCATAATACGCATCATAATCAAAGTCATACTGAAAAATGTTTTTGTTCGCACCTCCCGCAACAATACATAATCCCTGATAGTCCTGCGGATACGTTACCGCTGCCTTCCAGACAGTCTTTTTATAACAGGTCAGACTGCAGCCATCATCATCTTTATATCTGATCTCCCCAATCTGTTTTGCATCGGAGATCTCAGCCGTGACATTCCTGTTATTTGTCGCATTTTCGAGACACCTGCCTGTTGTATAATCCACAAGCGTTATATTATAATAGCCCCCTGTGTCCTCATATTTTTCCCACTCATCAGACTCCAGCAGCTTATGTACTTCCTTCGGACGGAAGCCATTTTTGACATCCTCTACGACAATAGAAAACGTCAGCTTTTTATAACCGTCTTCCTCTGCATCCGTAATCTTATAATTTTTCAGCGTCACAGCCGCATCCTTATAACCGACCCCGGCCCAGTAAGACTGGAACATAATTTTTTTATCCGGCTTTAAATCCCAGCTGACATTCAGCCGTTTCATATACGGCCTGTTTTCTTCTGCCCGTACCGGAACTGCCTGCTGGAACAGACTCACCACCAGTAAAAAAATTGCAACTATTTTTACACTTTGTTTCATATTTTCTCCTTTCAAAACGGCAGGCATCTGCTCTTTCGGTCTTTGCTGCTTCTTCTTTATTTTACAACAGTTACCGCTTTATTTCAATTTAAACATATCTGAAATAAACCAGAAACAGGAAGCGGCCCTATGACTCACTTCCTGTTTTACCTTTATACTGCTGCGACCAAAGCAGCAAACATATAAAAAACACCATCAGGTTAACCGGCCAGTAATATCTAAAATCACTCCAGCCTGACGAAAGCACCAGACTCATTATATGCCCTGCTAACGGAATATAAATGAGAAAAAATTTCTTATTCTTCCATTTGATTCCTGCCAGAAACATACTGACCAGCGCTAAAAACACTGCAAGGCCTGCCCTCCATACAATAACCCGGATCAGCTGGTTTTGCGCTGTATATGCCGTAACCTCCGATAACCGGTATGTAAAAGCATTTTCTTTACGTTTTTCATAAGCAGCTTCCCAAAATTCCTTCCAATCCGGATCTTCTTCAACCGTCCCTGTATAATTCACCCACGGCACAAAATTATCCTGTCCATCAAAAACATCCAGCATTACGTCCTGCCGGCATATGACTGCCCTGATCATGGTGACGGGGTTTCTTACAAAAGTGTCCAGATAATTTTTAATAAATTTCCATTTTGGGATATCCACTGCCAAAACAATACTTCTAAACTGTTCAGCTTCTGCTCCTGGATGGGTGGGTCAATCAGCCATACCAGCTGCACTTTTTGTATAACGTGCTGTC
>CANTHI010000240.1 GCA_947653505.1 uncultured Eubacterium sp. | reverse complement strand
AAGAAGCTGAAAGCGATGGAACGGTGTCTTGAGAGAGATGGAAGTACGCTGGATGAGTACGATACCCCGATGCAGGAAGCGTACGGAAATGGATACTGGAAAGAACTGACTGATTTTATCCGTGGATTATTAAACGGTTCCTTTAAGACCAATCCATATCTGGAGCGGGCTGTTCTGACAGGGATTACACGGGTAAGCAGGGAGTCTGTGTTTTCTGAACTGAATAACCTGACTGCGGTCACGACGACCTCCAGACAGTATGAAACAGCATTTGGCTTTACACAGGAAGAAGTAGATCATGCGTTACAGGAATACGGACTGCAGGCGCAGGCACAGGAAGTTAAACGCTGGTACGATGGATTCCGTTTCGGTAGCGCTGACAATATTTATAATCCGTGGTCGATCACAAATTTCTTAAAATACAGGGAATTTAAACCTTACTGGGCCAATACGGGTGCAAACCAGCTGGCTGGGGATCTGATCCGCAGAGGAAGTCTGCAGATGAAACAGATTGCAGAGGACCTGTTACAGGGAGGAACTTTTCATACAAAACTGGATGAGCAGATCGCGTTTCAGCAGATGGATGATACAGAGGAAGCAGTCTGGAGTCTCCTGCTGGCCAGCGGGTATTTAAAAATCGTAGAATGCAGGGAATCCGATACGGAATTAACACCGGATACGCCGGATGAAGCGTTGTATGAGCTTGCTTTTACGAATCTGGAGACCAGATCTGCATTTCGAAAAATGATACATGGGTGGTTTTCGAACAGCAGATATGGCTATCATGATTTTCTAAAAGCGCTGCTGGCAGGAGATCTGGACTATATGAACACCTATATGAATCAGATAGCGCTTCATACGCTCAGTTACTTTGACTGTGGAACGAAGCCTTCCGGACAGGCCGGACCGGAGCGGTTTTATCATGGATTTGTATTAGGACTGATTGTAGATCTTGGCAGCAGATATACGATTACCTCGAACAGGGAAAGCGGTTTTGGACGCTATGATGTACTTTTAAAGCCTTTGTATCCGGCAGATGATGGGATTGTTCTGGAGTTTAAAGTATATGATCCGAAAAAGGACACAGACCTAAAGGCTGTGGCGAATGCCGGCATCCGGCAGATACTGGATAAAAAATATGCGGATGTGCTGGAGACGGAGGGTGTGCCGGAGGAAAAGATAAGGATATACGGATTTGCATTTGAAGGAAAGCATGTACTGATTGATGGCGGAGCTTTTCGGGAGATGGCTGATAGGATGGAGGAATGAATACGATGATTCTGGGCATTCTTGGGACAGGCATGATTGTGCAGGAGGCGCTGCCTGTCTGGAAAAAGTTTCATTTAGATAAAATATATATTCTGAGTACAGACAGAAGCTATGCCAAAGCATGTGATCTGAAACAGAAATATCATCTGGATAATGTTTTTACAGATTATGACGCCCTGCTTGCTTCTGATGTCAGTCTGATTTACATTGCTCTGCCAAATGACCTGCATGAAAACTATGCGGCAAAAGCGCTGTCCTGTCAAAAGCACGTAATCGTGGAAAAACCGGCGGTTCTTTGCGCGGATGGCTGGAACAGACTGCTGGCAGCAGCCAGACATCATCAGGTAAAAATATTTGAGGCCATGAGTCTGCACGCCCTTCCGGCTTACCGCCAGATGCTGTCAGATCTGGAAAAAATCGGCAGAATCCGGATTGTTTCGTTAAATTACAGTCAGTATTCCTCAAGATATGATCTGTTCCGCAGCGGAGGAAATCCAGCCGTTTTTGACGCGGCAAGGGGCGGAGGCGCGCTGAACGACATTAATATTTACAACATCCATGCGGTGCTCGGGCTGTCCGGCAGGCCGGTCCGTGTGCGGTATTTTAAAAATACATACAGAAATGTGGATACGAGTGGAACTCTGGTCATGGAGTATGATGACTTTCAAGCGGTCTGCATAGGAGCAAAAGATTGCAATGTGAAACATGCTTCTTTTATTCAGGGAGAACGGGGTACCATTTATATCCATGATCATGTCAATGGAATGAAAGGGTATACGGTCTGCCTGAACTGCGGCCAGACGCAGCAGTATCTGGACAGACAGGAGGAGCATCGTCTGTATTGGGAGTTTCAGGAGTTTTTGCGGATTATCCGGGAAAATGATACCGCGGTATATGACAGACTGGCGCAGCTTACGGGGTGGGCAGTTGGGATTTTAGAGGAATGTAAGTCCTCCCCTGCCACGTACCGCGTTCCCGAAACCTTTTCGTAAAAGCGTTCAGCACCCGTTTTTTATCCATACTCCAGGCCGGAGCGATCAGTAATTTTTTGGGACCGTCTCCGGTCAGCCTGTGGATCACCATAGAAGGCGGCAGGTGTTCCAGACAGGTGATGACAAAGTCGATATATGCGTCCATTGTAAAGAGCGGAAACGGCTCCCTTTCATATAAATCCGCAAGATCTGTCCCTTTTAACACATGCAGAAGCTGCAGCTTGATGCCGTCAACCGCTGGCGTAAAATGAGCAAGGTAATCTACAGATTCCAGTATCTGCTCCGGTGTTTCATACGGGAGGCCAAGTATCAGATGGACGATGACGGTAAGGCCGGCCTGCTTTAAACGCCGGACCGCATCTTCAAAGCAGGAAAGCGGATAGCCGCGGCGGATAAATGCAGCTGTGTCCGGATGAATCGTCTGCAGGCCAAGTTCTGTCCAGACGGGTTTCATCTGGTTCAGACGGCTTAGCAGCTGTATTTTTTCTGTTTCCAGACAGTCTGGCCGGGTTGCTATCGAAAGCGCCGCAATGTCCGGGCATGTGATCGCTTCTGAGAACAGCTGTTCCAGTCTGGAAACGGGAGCATACGTGTTGGTAAAAGACTGAAAATAGGCGATATAACGTCCATCTGCCGGCATTTTTTTGGAAACGGAGAGCTTTGCCGCCTCGATTTGTTTTCTGATGTCCACAAAATCCTGCCTTCCTGTAGAAAAACTTCCGCCTGCAAATTCACCGGAACCTCCGGTGCTGCAGAAAATGCATCCGCCAGCTCCGGTTTTTTCATCCCTGTTCGGGCAGCTCATGCCTGCGTGCAGGGGCAGCTTGTATACTTTTGTGCCAAACATTTGCTTTAGCCAGGTGTTCAGTGCGTAATACGGCCGTCCGTCCCAGTTGTTTTTCTGTATTGCTTTCTCCAGATCTGTCATGGTTATCACCTGCCTTTTGGATTTGATTTTCAGGGTGTGGTGCTGCCTGACAGACAGATGATAGCATATGCTGGGTGTGTATGCAACCATGAAAAGGTTTCTTTTATAATTTTTTCTTGACTTTTTTACGCTTCGGGGATATAATAGCAAAAAAGTTCATACAATTTTATATGGGATAGTAAAGGTTTCGACAGGGGTTTTAAAGCTGGAGAAGCGGGCCGCAGGAGATGCGTGAACTCTCAAAATTAAAATTAAACGCTAACGATAATTTAGCATACGCTGCCTAGTTGCAGCTGTCTGATCTGATGCACCTACACATTAGAATCCAGGCATCGATGATGTAGGAAACGATGCATACTAAGCTTTGCGTATGCAGGCGTATGATGAAGCTACTGAAACGGCAACCGTGTCTGCGCGGGTGCCGCAGAGGGAATGTCAAATCACAGACTACGCCCGTAGAAGTACGGTGGAGGGATCTTTGGACACGGGTTCGATTCCCGTCTATTCCATTCGTGCTCCATCTGGATGGAGCGCCGGGTCAGTGTCTGCTGTGGCAGATGACAGAACAAAAAAAGACATGTGCAGTCGCTACACATGTCTTTTTTTGTTAAGGAACTGTCGCGGCAGGGCTGTGTAATTATGAAAATGTACAGGAGGACAGTTTTGAGAATATTGGTGGTAGAAGATGCAAAAGATATGAACCGGCTGATCGTAAAGACGTTAAAAAAGGCCGGATACAGTGTGGATGGCTGTTTTGACGGCGAGGAGGCTCAGGATTTTCTGCTGGGTGTGGAATATGACGCGGTGCTGCTGGATGTGATGATGCCAAAGCTGGACGGTTACGGGCTGCTGAAACGGATGCGGGAGAAGGGAATGGATACGCCGGTATTGTTTCTGACCGCACGGGATGCGGTGGCGGACCGTGTGAAGGGACTGGATCTGGGCGCGGATGATTATCTCATAAAACCGTTTGATTTTGAGGAGCTGCTGGCGCGTATACGGGTTATGACGCGCAAACGGGCAGGCAGTCTGGGCAATGAGTTCGTTCTTGCGGATCTGGTGGTGGATATCAGACGCAGGACGGCGGCAAGAGCTGGTATAGAAATCCCGCTTCTGCCGAAGGAGTTTACGATTCTGGAATATATGATCCGTAATCAGGGGATTGTCCTGTCCAGAGAGCAGCTGGAAAATCAAATCTGGAATTATGAATATAGTGGCAGCTCCAACAATATGGACGTCTATATCAGCCGTCTGCGTAAAAAAATTGACAGCGGTTATGACAGAAAGCTGATTCATACGATACGGGGAGTGGGCTGGGTGCTGCGGGCAGACGGGCCGGAGGGCGGATTATGAGAAAATTTCCGGTCAGGGTCAGGCTTACGGCCTGGCTGACGATGCTGACAGCATTTCTGGGGATACTGCTTGTTGCATTTATGCTGGCAATCAGCAGAAAAATAGCCAGTCAGACGGCAAAAGACCAGCTGATTCTGGCAGTAAAGCAGAATCTGGGACAGATTCAGACCAGACAGGGGAAGCCACAGCTTGGAACCATGTTCCGGTTTTACCAGAATGGAGTGACGACGTTAATTTACAGTAAACGTGAATCTCTGCTGGCCGGGCAGATACCAGTGTCTTTTGAAGCTGGCGAACCATTCCGGAATGGGATGGTGCGTACGGTGGACGCTGGGGAGATACAGTATCTGGTATTAGATCTGTGGCTTTCTGAAGGCTGGGAAAACGGAGTCTGGGTACGTGGACTGATCGAAACGCCGGATCACAGACTGGCAGCACACAATTTGTTAAAGGTAGCGCTGATTGCACTGCCTGTCTTTCTGATCTTTGCAGCAGCAGGAAGTTACTGGATTATCCGCAGGGCATTCCGGCCGCTGGACAGCATCAATGCTACCGCTGCGGCGATCAATGAGGCACGGGATCTGTCCAGACGGATCGGGCTGCCGCCCGGACAGGATGAATTTTCCAGACTGGGTATGACGTTTGACAGTCTGTTTGAACGGCTGGAGCGTTCCTTTGAAGCAGAAAAACAATTTACGTCGGATGCCTCCCATGAACTGCGCACACCGGTATCGATTATTAAAGGAGCATGTGATTATGCGTTAAAATATGATGAGACACCGCAGGACAGGCAGGAGTCGCTGGAGATGATAAAACGTCAGGCTGGGAAGATGTCCGTGATTATTTCCCAGCTGTTAAGCATGACACGTCTGGAGCAGGGCACAGAGCAGGTGCAGATGGAGACGGTGGAACTGTATGGTTTTTTGCATGAGCTGTGTGAAGAGCAGGCATACGATGTACAGCGTGTGCGGATTACAGATGGTGTTCCGGTAAACATACAGGCAAATGCCGGACTGCTGTCCGTGCTTGTCAGAAATCTGGTGGAAAATGCAATAAAATACGGAAAACCAGACGGGCATGTATGGCTGTCCGTACAGAGTCGGGATGGCGGGGTGCAGCTTCTGGTGCAGGATGACGGGGAAGGGATCGCAAAGGAGCATCAGGAAAAGATCTGGCAGCGGTTTTATCAGGCAGATACGGCTCACAGCGGAGAAATGGGGGCCGGACTGGGGCTGCCGATGGTACAGCAGATCGCTAAGATTCATGGAGGCTTTATGACGCTGGAGAGCGGGCCGGAGACAGGCAGTTTATTTATACTGCATCTGCCGGATGCGGATGCATGGTTCAGACACACTCCGGAGCAGAAAATCCGTGGCAAAAAGCATCCGGACAGATGATGAAAAAATTTGGTGTTATTTTTCATAAAAATTTCATGTACGTTTCATACTGCAATATTAAAATCTGTCTCATAGGTAATTGCGAAACTCAAAGAAAATTGGAGGTTTTATATTATGAGAAGGGTAAAGTTGGGAGATG
>CANTHI010000239.1 GCA_947653505.1 uncultured Eubacterium sp. | reverse complement strand
CCTTCTTTTTTGGAGGTAGTAAACAGATCAAAAACCTTATCTTCCAAGGGAAGAGGGATGCCGCCTCCACAGTCTGTAACGGTTATCTGTACATTCGCGTCTTTACTTTGTGTTGTAATCGTAATGTACTCAGAATCAGCTTCGGCAGAGTTTTTCAGAAGATTTAAAATAGCCTGTTTTAACTTGGTATTATCTGCATATACAAATGGAAGATGTTCACATAGTCTTAGTTCCCACTCCAGATCAGAATAAGCATCTTTCATAAAGCGGCACGTATCTTCCAGCAGACAGTTAATATCCAGAGCTTCTTTTTGAAGCTGCTCTGTGCTTCCAGCCTGTGAGATTTCCAGAACCATATTTTTCAGATATGTGATTTCATGTCTGATATTGTCCCAGTGTGGTTCGGTATTTAATTGCGGGCATTTGCTGTCCAGCAGCTGCGCGGAACTGTTAATTAAAGTGACAGTGTTTTTAATTTCGTGAAAAACATGCTGATAATCCAATGTATTCATAATAAAAACCCCCTATACAAATGTTATTTGTGTTAAATTCTAGCATTTTTTGCTTTTTATTACAATGACAAATTGTAATGGGTTTAAAATAATTAGAAAAGGAGAAAGACAATGAGAGATGAAAACTGTATTTTTTGTAAGATTATAGCCGGGGAGATTCCTTCCAGAACGATTTATGAGGATGATGATTTTAAAGTGATTCTGGATGCCAGTCCGGCTTCAAAAGGTCACGCGCTCATTCTTCCAAAAGAGCATTGTGCAAATATTTACGAAATTAGTGAAGAACTTCTGGCAAAAGCAGCAGGACTGGCGAAAAAACTGGCAGCGCATATGTCGAAGGTACTGGATTGTGACGGAATGAATCTTTTACAGAATAATGGTGAGGTAGCAGGACAGACAGTGTTTCATTTTCACATGCATCTGATTCCGCGGTATGAGGGAATGAAAAATAAAGATTTGTTAAACTGGACACATGAGGAATATACAGATCAGGAGCAGGATGATATTTGTAAAAAGCTGAAAATGGACTTTTAACAAATTGTATTGTTGAAAGGAATCACTCTTTCAATATGGTTTTTGAGATCATATAAAAAACATTAAAAATGCAACCTGTTGTCTGCATTTTTAATGTTTTTTGCAAAGTCTTCTTTCTATATATTTTGTGTTTATCTGTTATTTTGCGGTTTCTTCAATTAAAGACACGATTTTGTCAACAGAGTTCATCATGGTGCTCTGCTTCATTGCATTGATATAACGGTTACGGTTTTTGTATGTTTCATGAATGATATTTATCAGTTTGTCTGGTGTAATGATTTCTTCCTCAATCACAACACTGAAGCCTTGTTTTTCAAAAGACTGCGCGTTTAAAATCTGATCGCCACGGCTTGCATTTGCAGATAGCGGAATCAGGATATTTGGTTTGTGCAGTGCCAGCAGTTCACAGATGGAATTTGCTCCTGCACGTGATATTACGAGATCTGCCAGTGCAAAAATGTCATTTAATTCAGCACCGATATATTCAAACTGCTGATAGCCTGCAGTCCGGTTTAATGATTCCTCAATATTTCCTTTGCCGCACATATGTATGATCTGATACGTTTTTAACAATTCAGGCAGCAGCTGCCGGATTGTGTCATTGATAAATTTAGAGCCGCTACTCCCGCCTACAATAAAAAGAACAGGTTTCTCATTTGTAAATTTACAAAGCCTGCGGGCATTTTCTTTATTTCCTGTCAGAAGCTCTTTGCGGATTGGTGATCCGGTCAGGACTGCTTTGTTTTCTGGCAGATATTTTAAAGTTTCTGGAAAATTACAGCATACTTTGGCAGCGTTCGGAATCGCAAGCTTATTTGCAAGCCCTGGTGTCAGATCGGATTCGTGTATAATAGATGGAATATGACAAAATCTGGCTGCAAGTATGACTGGGACAGATACGAAGCCGCCTTTGGAGAATACGATATCTGGTTTTAATTTGTGCATCAGGCGAATGGATTGTCCAAGCCCTTTGATTACTTTCAGCGGGTCTGAAAAATTTTTAATATCAAAATAACGGCGCAATTTTCCTGATGAAATAGCATAATATGGGATTTTCTGTTCTTTTATCAGCTGTTTTTCAATGCCATTGTAAGAGCCGATATAAGTAATTTCAAATCCTGCTTCACGAAGCTGCGGAAGCAACGCGATATTAGGTGTTACATGTCCGGCTGTACCTCCTCCGGTTAGAATAATCTTTTTCATTTGAACTTTTTCCTCCATAATATATCTCTATTATTAACCCAAATAAGGGAAATGTCAAATCCTTATTTTTTAAGTATATGAAAAAACAAGAATAAAAAGACTTGTAAATACAAAATAAAAGAATAGAATATAAGTAGAGATTGTAGTAATTCACCTGAGAGGGAACTTTATGTGGGGATACAAAAGGAGAAGTAGATGGATGTAAGATTATTTCGATATTTGTTCGAAAATACATCGAATGCAGTTATTATGTCAGGATGTTTATGGGATAAAGGTGTACAGGAGCAGCTTCGTTATGTGTATTCTTGTGAAATGAACCACAATCCATTCGAACAATACCGGCAGATGAGTGATGGACCGATGCTTTATCATGGCAGTCCGGTTCAGATGTTTATTATGGGGAGTTTTTCTTTGGAAGATGCAGAACGGCTGATTCATACGATCCGTCAGGATGTGGTGGATACAGTAGTGCTTCCTTATGTGGCACCGGTTCAGCGTTTGTCCATTGTACAGACCCTGCTGTCACAGGGGATCAAAAATAAAGATATCATTGAGTTTGTACAGGCACCGTATCTGTATCTGAAAAAATCAGGAGTGAAAAAATTCTTTTTTGTATATGGGAATGGCAGGGCATTTGAGAATACGGAGATGGAAATGTATCCTGGATATTATTTTGAGCCTCAAAATGGTGAGATTCTGGAGATGATTGAAGAAATGGAAGGATACCGCATTCCGGTGGTAAAGGCAGGACATATGATTAACAACCGGATGTTGTTTCAGTTTGGCTATTTTGGTATAGATTTGCACAGGATCCGGCATTTTTTATTTCATTATATGAAAAGTGTACGGATTGGCAGGATTGATGACAGGCAGATTAAGAAAATGCTGCTGGCGTACCGGAAGTCATTTAGTGAGCATGGGATGGAGACCGTTACGATGTTCTGTGGTCCGACGGAAATAGTGGCATCTCAAAAAGATTGTGTACTAAATACAATTGTAATGGATAAAGAGGACTATTGTCATGCAGATATTGAGAGGGACGATGGGCGCTGTACCGTGAAGTGTATGCTCTATCATGATTATGATGTATGTCACTGTCACCGGACAGAAGAAGCTGATCTGAGGGCAGGGATTCTGTTGCTTGGGAATATTCAGCTGAGTAAACATATTCAGGAATTGCGGCATCATTACCGGATGATCTGTCCACAGATACGTGCAGTATCGGTACCTAATTGTGGAAATATTTATAATTGGGAGAGCAGTCTGACGGATATGAATGTAAAGAAAAATGCTGTTTTCTGGATCTGTCCACAGTGCTCCCAGATGCAGAATCAGGTATTACGGGAGATAAAGGCAAAAAATGCCCGTTACCGGATTATTATGCTCAATGAGAAATATGGCTGCTGTTTTAATGGATTTCTTTCGGAAAAATCGGATGAAATGAAATATTAGATGAAAATGGAACATATTATATCAATAGCAAATCCTGACAGAATACATAAAACGAAAATGTTTTCATATAATCTATATAGATCGTTGACAATGAAACAAGCTGTTTTACATGCTTTCTTCGACATTATCTGCATTTGCTTTCTACTATCATTATGTATATCCCGAAAATATAGCAGAAAGGAAGTTGAAAGTATGTTCGATCAGATTCTGACACTGGCGATGTCATATGTACAAATAATCACTGCTGTTTTGATTTTTATAGCAGTGATTTTAGAGATTGTACATATTGGACAAACACGCCGCATGAACAAAAGACTGGCTCGTGCAGGACACTGGCTGCAGAGATATCTGGAGACAGTATTTCGTGATGATGCCTGTGAAGAAGTAGAAAAAGCTGAAGCGGAATCTGTCAAAGCAGATGATGGAGATTACGAAACAGAAGAATGCAGTACGGAAGAAAACGTAACAGAAGAAGCAGTACAGCTGTCAGCTGGGCAGCCGTTGAGAAGCAGGCAGGAAGAAAATATGCGGGTAACACTGAAACATAAAAAACAGAAAAAAGATGAAGAATTACTGGATACGGTATTGCAGGAGATTTTTGACTGAGTAAACATGTAACACTTTATATAAAAATGTATGAATTTGTTAAAAATTGCCAGAATGGCTTGCGGATTTTTCATAATTTTGTTAAAATGATTAATAGTTATCGTGCAATAGCAGTTCGTGAGAAAAACTGTGTATAACAATACAATAAGGAGAGTTAAATATGAGCAAAATTACATTTGATTACTCGAAGGCAGCTGGATTTATCAGCGAAGAAGAAGTAGGTTATATGAAAAAGCTCGTGAATGATGCAAAGGAACTTCTCGTATCAAAAACGGGTGCAGGAAATGATTTTCTGGGATGGATTGATCTTCCGGTAGATTATGATAAGGAAGAGTTCGGTCGTATTCAAAAATCAGCTGAAAAGATTCAGTCAGATTCTGAAGTGCTCGTAGTAATCGGTATTGGTGGCTCTTATCTGGGAGCAAGAGCGGCAATTGAATTTTTAAGACATGGTTTTTATAACAATATTCCGAAGGAAATGCGCAAAACGCCGGAAATCTATTATGTAGGCAACAGTATCAGCGGTTCTTACGTACAGGGGCTGATTGATGTGATTGGTGACAGGGATTTTTCCGTGAATGTAATCTCTAAATCTGGTACAACGACAGAACCAGCGATTGCATTTCGTATCTTTAAAGAAATGCTTGAAAAGAAATACGGTAAGGAAGAAGCGGCAAAGAGAATCTATGCTACGACGGATAAGGCACGGGGAGCATTAAAGAGTCTTTCAGATGAGGAAGGATATGAAACATTTGTAGTACCAGATGATGTTGGCGGACGTTTTTCTGTATTGACAGCAGTAGGTCTGCTTCCGATCGCGGTCAGCGGCGCGGATATTACAAAGCTGATGGAAGGTGCGGCAGAAGGCAGAAAGCAGGCGCTTGAGGGAAGTTTCGAAGAGAATGCGGCTTTACAGTATGCAGCAATCCGCAATATTTTACACAGAAAAGGAAAATCTGTCGAAGTACTGGCTAATTATGAGCCGAGCCTGCATTATATGTCTGAGTGGTGGAAACAGTTATACGGTGAATCAGAGGGCAAGGATCAGAAGGGTATTTTCCCGGCTTCCGTTGACCTGACTACAGATCTGCATTCTATGGGACAGTTTATTCAGGACGGTTCCAGAATTATGTATGAGACAGTATTAAATGTGGAAGAACCACGCTGCCGTGTAGAAATTAAGGAAGAACCGGTAGATCTGGATGGTCTGAATTATCTGGCTGGCAAGGATATGGATTTTGTAAATAAAAGCGCAATGAACGGTACAATTCTGGCACATACAGATGGTAATGTACCAAATCTTATGGTATGCATTCCAAAGCAGGATGAATTTTATCTTGGCGGGTTAATGTATTTCTTTGAATTTGCATGCGGCATCAGTGGCTATTTACTTGGAGTAAATCCATTCAATCAGCCAGGTGTAGAGAGCTACAAAAAGAATATGTTTGCGCTTTTAGGAAAACCAGGTTATGAAGCAGAGAAGGAAGCGCTGTTAAAGAGATTGTAATTTTGAAACTCTATTATATAGAAGTTTTCGGGAAGAAATACTTATTGGAAAATTTCGACAACTATTACAATATATTATCATTTTTTTAAAAATATTAAGGAATTGATGAAAAATTTTCAATTCCTTAATATTTTTTACGTCTGAATCAGTTTATTGTCTGGAAGTATCAGCATCTTCTTTATTCTTTTATACTGCACGTCCATAATATTTACATCATGAAATCGTTTTAGATGCTGTAAGCTGTAGGCTGTTGCCGCAACAAATACTCCCAAT
>CANTHI010000238.1 GCA_947653505.1 uncultured Eubacterium sp. | reverse complement strand
CTGCGGATCGGAGATCTGCTTCAGTTAAGATGGATGGATATTTACGATTCTGAAAAGAATGTCTATCGCAGACATATCGAAGTCTATGAACAGAAAACACATAAGCATGCAGAGATCGCGCTCAATGACAGCTGCATCCGTTCCATGAAGCTGCTGCGCCAGCACTGTCCCTTTACCTGTGAAGCCGAATATATATTCTGCCATAAAAATAACCACTTTGTGCATATCTCCAGGAACCGTGCTTACCACATCATTAAGGAAGCCGCTCTGGAAAGCCATATTGAAGGAAATATCAGCTGCCATTCCCTGCGCAAGACATTTGGCTACCACGCATGGAAGAAAGGAACGCCCAGCGCACTGATTATGAACATTTACAACCACTCCAGTCTGGAAATCACCAAACGTTATCTGTCCATATCACAGGATGACAAGGACGAGCTGTACAATTCCATGAACCTGTAGCAGGCCCCGGATCATATGTTATACTCACGAGCGCTGAATTTTTCCATATTGAGATAATAACGCTCGTGAGCCGGCGTTACTGGCAAATTTTTCTGCCCGTCAGTATACACCGGGCATGTGAACAGCCCGGACAGTCTGCCCCACAGTTATTTCGCATGCTGCCGCCTGTCTGAAGCTGTCACATATCCGGGTTATTATCTTTGTACCCTCGCTCCAGCGCCACCCATAATGGCTTCTACCTCTTTGCAGACCGCTGTCGTCGTATCTCCCGGTGTTGTCATGGCCAGCGCACCATGCGCGGCACCATAGTTAACCGCAATTTCCGCGTCCTGTGTCTTCATCAGTCCATAGATTAACCCCGATGCAAAGGAGTCACCGCCGCCTACACGGTCCAGAATCTCCAAATCTTTGTAATCTTTGGATTTATAAACTGCCCCGTCTGCCCAGCAGATCGCGCCCCAGTCATTGACCGTGGCGGTCTTTACGGTACGCAGCGTGGTCGCCACTGCCTTGAAGTTTGGATACGTCTGTGCTGCCTGATTGATCATTTTTTTGTATCCATCCAGATTCAGCTCTTTTAAATCCGCGTCGTTGCCTTCGATTTCAAATCCGAGACATGCGGTAAAATCTTCCTCGTTGCCGATCATCACGTCTACATATTTCGCGATCTCTTTGTTGACTTCCTGTGCTTTTTTCTGACCGCCAATCGCGCTCCACATCGATGGACGGTAGTTCAGATCATAAGAAACGACTGTGCCATATTTTTTGGCTGTCTGAATCGCGGCTAATACGGTCTCACACGACTGCTCAGACAGCGCCGCGTAAATCCCTCCGGTATGCAGCCAGCGTACGCCCAGCTCTCCGAAGATATGCTCAAAGTCAAAATCCTGCGGCGTCGCTTTGGAAATAGCTGTATTGGCACGGTCGGAGCATCCGACTGCCCCGCGGATGCCGTATCCGCGTTCTGTAAAATTGATGCCGTTTCTGCAGACGCGGCCGATGCCGTCTGTTTCCATCCACCGGATCAGGGCCGTGTCCACGCCGCCCTGCAGGACAAAATCTTCCATCAGAAGTCCTACTTCATTATCCGCAAACGCTGTGATCACAGCCGTATGCATGCCAAAGCATCTGCGCAGACCGCGGATCACATTGTATTCCCCGCCGCCTTCCCATGCGCGGAAGCTTCTCGCCGTACGGATCCTGCCCTCGCCTGGATCCAGACGGAGCATTACTTCGCCCAGAGATACGGCATCATACTGACATTCTTTCGCATCACGTAAATTTAAATTCATGCTTTTTTCCTCCATTTTTTCTAAATATTGTCAGACCAGCTGGTAGTTTTCCCTAAAAATTTCCATCAAAACTGCCATGAAACCAGCCATCCGGAAGATATCCGTGATGGCCGGCTCTTAATAGCTGCTATTTCCTGATATTTTTTACCAGCGCAACAGCTTCTTTTGTCATCTCACAGATCTTATCAAATTCGCCTGCTTTTACCAGATCGCTTTTGACCATCCAGCTTCCTCCGCAGCAAAGAATCTTATCATAACTTAAATAATCTTTTAAATTTTTTGCATGGATCCCTCCGGTAGGCATAAACCGGACGGATGTATAAGGCGCCGCAAGCGCTTTGATCGTGTCAACGCCACCGAACTGCTCTGCAGGGAAAAATTTAATGATGTTCATTCCTCTTTTTACCGCCTGTGCGACCTCGGATGGTGTAATACAGCCTGGAAAGACCGGAATATTTTTCCCAAGACAATAGTCTACGACCTCCGGGTCAAATCCCGGACTGACAATGAATTTTGCTCCGGCAGCCACCGCACGGTCAGTCTGTTCTGTCGATAACACAGTACCCGCGCCTACGAGCATGTCCGGATACAGCTGTGTCATGATCCGGATCGATTCTTCTGCCGCGTCGGTACGGAAAGTCACCTCAGCACATGGCAGTCCCCCTTTTACAAGCGCTTCAGCCAGCGGTCCCGCATCTTTGGCGTCCTCAAGTACAACGACAGGTACTACGCCAGACTGTTCAAATTTTTCGCTTATCATCATAATAGCATATTCCTCCTTTTTCTGCTTATACACCTGAATAGGCAGCAAATCCTGCGTCAATCGGCAGTACGACTCCGGTAACAGCACTGGCAGCTTTTTCATCGCACAGGAAGAATACACCGCCTAAGAGCTCTTCCCCTTCTACAAACCGCCCCATCGGGGTGCCGCTTAAAATCTTGTGTGCACGTGCGGTCGGCTTGCCGTCTTCCCCGAACAGCAGCGCCTGATTCTGTTTGGAAATCAGAAATCCCGGAGCAATGGCGTTGCAGCGGATACCGGTGCCTGCAAAATGCGTCGCCAGCCACTGGGTAAAGTTGGAAATCCCTGCCTTTGCCGCAGAATATGCCGGAATTTTGGTCAGCGGAATATATGCGTTCATGGACGAAATGTTCAGAATGCATCCGGATTTTTTCTCTGCCATGTCTTTTGCAAAAATCTGGGTCGGAATCAGGGTTCCCTGAAAATTCAGCTTGAATACGAAGTCCACACCATCGGTATCCAGATCGAAAAAGGTCTTCTGCCCGTCCGCTGCTTCGTGGTGATATTCGTTATCCGTCGTCGCTCTCGGATTGTTTCCGCCTGCCCCGTTGATTAAAATATCACATGGGCCAAAATCCTTTAAAACCTGTGCATGTACGGATTCCAGCGCTTCTGCTTCCAGTACATTGGCTTTGTAGCCTTCACAAAAATAACCTTCTTTTTTACATTCGTCCGCCAGCTTTTTTACTGCCTCTTCGTTCAGATCCAGAGCGGCTACCTTCGCTCCGGCCTGTGCAAAGGCGCGTACCATTGTTCCGCAAAGCACACCGCCTGCACCGGTAATCACGACTGTTTTTCCTGTAAAATCAATGTTTAATGGTAAATTCATATGCTGTTCCCCTTTCTGTTTTTATACATCGAATCTGAAAAACTGATTGGTATTATGAAAACAAATATCTGCCACTATTTTTTCCAGCTGCTTTTTATCATCCGGATACTGTCCGCTTTCTACCCATTCCCCGATCAGCTCGCAGAGAATCCGGCGGAAATACTCATGTCTTGTGTAGCTTAAAAACGAACGCGAATCGGTCAGCATCCCGACGAAACAGCCGAGCATCCCGTTATTGGCCAGCTCTGTCAGCTGCGCACGCATACCGGAACGGTTGTCATTAAACCACCATCCACTGCCCTGCTGGACCCGTCCAGTCTCACCGTCTCCCTGAAAGCATCCGGCGATCGTCACAAGCGCTGTGTTATCACAAGGATTTAACGAATACAGGATCATTTTCGGCAGTCCTTCGTTTTCCGCAAACGCATTCAGCAGCGGGGCCATATGTTCCACGCCTGACTGGCTGTTGACAGCGTCATATCCGGTATCCGGTCCGAGCTTTGCAAACTGCGGCCGGTTGGTATTGCGCAGGCATCCAAAGTGAATCTGCATCACCCAGTTTAACTGTGTATATTTTTTTGCGCACGCAATTGTAACCATCGTCTTGTAGGCATCCGCGTCTGCTTTTGACGGACAGATCCCTTCCATCGCCATTTTCCATGCACGGTCTGCCGCGATTACGTCCGGTTTTTCATACATGCAGTAATCCAGCCCGTGATCCGCGCACAGACAGCCGTGTGCGGCAAAAAAGTCAATCCGTTCGCACAGGGCGTCTGCCACATCCTGCGTACACTGTAACTGTTTTTCAGTTACCTGCGACAGTTTTTTCATATAATCGGCAAAGCCCTCTTTTTCAATATTGATAGCTTTGTCCGGACGAAAGGCAGGCAGCACCCGGATTTCCATTGTATCATCCGCCGCAATCTGCTCATGCCAGCGCAGGTCGTCACAAGGATCATCGGTCGTGCATACCGCTTTTACATGAAACTTGCGCATCAGATCTCTCGCGGAATAGTTTTTTAATACTTCGTTGCAGGCATCATAGACCGCGTCCGCATTATCGGCCGTCAGCGGCTCTTCAATTCCAAACACCCGTTTCAGCTCCAGATGGCTCCAGTGATACATCGGATTGCCGATCAGCCGCGGCAGAATGGATGCAAACGCGCGGAATTTTTCCCTTGGGTCAGCATCTCCGGTAATGATCTGCTCCGCAATCCCGCCAAAACGCATCTGGCGCCATTTATAGTGGTCCCCGCCGAGCCAGATTTCAGAGATGTTGTCAAACCTGCGGTCTTCGGCTATTTCCTGCGGGTTGATATGGCAGTGGTAATCAATAATTGGCATCTTTTCTGCCACTTCATGATAGAGCCATTTTGCCGTCGGCGTTGATAACAAAAAGTCCTGATCCATAAATTTTTCCATACGATTCATACTATTGTCCCACCTTTCCTTCTGTCTTTTCCAGCATATCCCAGCATCCCCACAGGTACATGATTCCCAGCGCACGGTCATACAGCCCGTAGCCTGGCCTGCACTGCTCGCCCCAGATATGACGTCCGTGGTCCGGACGCACATAGCCGGTATAACCGCAGTCATGGTATGCTTTTACAATCTCCAGAATACCGGTATCCCCGTCACAGTCTCTGTGGGAAGCCTCGGTAAAGTCCCCGTTCGGATAATGTCTGACATTGCGGATATGCGCAAATGCGATCCTGTCACAATACGTACGCACAATATCAGCGACATTGTTTTCTTTGTTGGCGCCCAGCGATCCGGAACACAGGCACAGACAGTTGTATTCGTCGTCTACCATCTTAAGAAAACGTCCGATGGATTCCTTGTCACATAACAGGCGCGGAATGCCAAAAATATCCCACGGCGGGTCGTCCTGATGGATCGCCATTTTAATCCCGGTCTCATGGCAGGCTGGCATAATGGCTTCCAGAAAATATTTCAGATTGTCCCACAGCTTTTCTTTTGTCACCGGACGGTATGCCTCAAACAGCTCATCCAGCTTTGCCATCCGCTCCGGCTCCCATCCCGGAAACGTCATTCCGTGCAGGTTGTTTAAAATGTAATCTGCCATTTCCTTATAATCGTCCTGAATCCGGTTTTTCTCATAAAACAATGCCGTAGAGCCGTCTTCCAGCGGATGGAACAGATCGGTTCTTGTCCAGTCAAAAATCGGCATGAAGTTGTAAGTAACGACTTTTACGCCAAATTTCGCAAGATTACGCAGCGTAGTTATATAGTTTTCGATATACTGGTCGCGGGACGGCAGTCCGATTTTAATATCGTCATGCACATTCACACTTTCCACGACCTCCATGTGGAATCCGGCGCCTTCAATCTGGCGTCTGGCCTCTTCGATCTCAGAAACCTCCCATACTTCTCCAGCCTGCTTGTCATGCAGCGCCCAGACAAGACCGGTCACACCCGGGATCTGCTTAATCATCTGCGGTGTGATACTGTCATTTCCTTCCCCATACCAGCGGAATGTCATCTGCATAAAAATACCTCCTTTTTTATTTTAAAGTTTTCAAATTAGAAAATTTTCTCCTGTTTCATTTGAAAGATTTCAATCAGAAATTCTTTCTGTTTTTCATTTAAAAGATTTCCAATCAGAAATTCTTCCCCGTTTCCTTTTGAAAAATTTCAATCAGAAATTCTTCCCCGTTTCCTTTTGATAGATTTCAGTCAGAAATTCTTCCCCG
>CANTHI010000237.1 GCA_947653505.1 uncultured Eubacterium sp. | reverse complement strand
CCGGACAAACGTACAAATTGAAAGTGGTATAAACATTATCAAAGAAGGATATTACGCAAGAGCAATTTCATCTTGCAGTCGAAACAAGTCATAGATTGCAGCAAGGAATATTAAGTAATATTTCTTCATTTATAGAATATACAAAAAGATGCTATGAGATGATTCGGAAATAGCGGAATTGATAAAGAAAAAATTAAACTGTTGGCATCTTTAGTAAAAGAGACAAATTCGGAAATCATTCTTCACTCGGGATGGCGTTTTTGGTTTGATTCCGAATTAAAACCACTTTGTAAAGAAGCAAAGAAATTGGTTGAATTATTAGAAAAAGAAGATTTGCACATAAAAGGAATAACACCGAATCTGACCACAGAAGAAATTAGACAGGCAAAGAAATTCAGTTTGGTAAAAGCTGATGAAATCCTTTTATGGATAAATTACTTTTGCATTTCCTAAATTAACACTTGCAAATGTGTAAGCCACCATTGTATAATGAAATCGAACATTCATGGGATTTTCGCACATCCTATGGCTGTCGCCAGAAACTTAACCCGACTTTAAGCTATCATCAGGCTATCCCTATCGCAATAGGTGATAGCCCTTTTATTTGTAATGTCTATAATGAAATGTTTCAGGAATGGAGGAATGGCAGGTATCCTGACGATTATGGAAAATGTTTTAAATCTTTTTGAAGAAAGAACGGCAGCATGGTTCTGTCGTACACTGGGAGACCCTACGCCTGTGCAGAAAGAAGCGTGGCCGTTTATTGCGGCTGGTGAGCATGTGCTGGTCTCAGCGCCTACCGGAACAGGAAAGACGCTTTCAGCATTTCTTGTATTTTTAGACCAGATGAAACGGCAGGCACAAGAGGGCGCTTTAAAGCAGCAGCTGCAGCTAATCTATGTGTCGCCACTAAAATCTCTGGCAGCTGATATTCGGGAAAATCTGCAGAAACCGCTGGAAGGAATGCAGGCACAGGATCTGATTACGACAGGCATCCGGACAGGGGATACGCCGCAGAAAGACCGGCAGCGAATGGTACGCAAACCACCACACATACTGATTATTACGCCGGAATCTTTGTATCTGATGCTGACCAGCAAAAGCGGACAGCATGTGCTGGCAACTGCCAGAGCCGTGATTCTGGATGAACTTCATGTATTTATTGATACCAAAAGAGGCGCACACCTGATGCTGTCACTGGCGCGGCTGGACAGGCTTTGCGGGCAGCCTTTACAGCGGATTGGCCTGTCGGCTACGATTGAGCCGCTGGAACTGGCAGCAGAGTATCTGGCTCCGGAAAAAGTCCAGATTGCAGCACCTGTAATAGAAAAAAAGGTCCGTCTGGAGATATTAAGTCCATATGCAGATGTGACAAAAGGCAGGAGAAAAGATCCGGTATGGGAAGAACTCGGCGCGCTTGTATACAGGTATTGCCAGGGGAGCCGGAGCGTCATTGCTTTTGTAGAAGGCAGACGGTATGCCGAAAAACTGGCGTACTATGTAAACCGGCTGGGTGGGGAAGGATTTGCGCGTGTCCATCACGGAAGCCTTTCAAAAGAGCAGCGGCTGGAAACGGAACTGGCACTGCGTGAAGGCAGCCTGCGGCTTTTGTGCGCGACTTCTTCGATGGAGCTTGGCATCGATGTCGGAGAGATTGATCAGGTCCTGCAGGTAGGATGCCCACGTACGGTTTCAGGTACCATGCAGAGACTGGGGCGCGCAGGGCATAATCCGGGGCGGGTCAGCGTGATGTATCTGTTTCCGCGTACCGCGGCGGAATGTGTAGCCTGCGGCATGACGGCGCAGCTGGCAAGAGAAGGTGGTGTGGAACAGCTGCATCCGCCAGAAGAGTGTCTGGATGTACTGGCACAGCATCTCGTTTCGATGGCTGCGTACCAAAGCTATGATCTGGATGAAGTGATGGAGATTCTGCCGCGGGCATGGCCATTTCGTAACATTACAAGAGCGGATGTAAAAGACGTGCTGGGAATGCTCGCGGGGGATTATGAACATGCGCAGGATATTCCGGTCCGGCCAAGAGTGCTTTACGACCGGATTCACGAAACAGTGATGGGAGACGGTTATAGCAGAATGCTCGCTGTATCGGCAGGAGGTACGATTCCGGATAAAGGGCTGTATGATGTCAGGACAGAGACAGGCGTAAAACTCGGAGAGGTAGATGAAGAGTTTGTCTATGAGTCCCAGAAAGGCGATCGTTTTATTCTTGGCTCATTTGCATGGAAAGTAGTACAGATCAGCCGGGACACAGTGACCGTTGTACAGGCTCCGGTGGAAGGAGCACGGCTTCCATTTTGGAAGGGAGAACTCAAAGGGCGTGACAAACGGACCGGAGAAGCCTTTGGGCGGATGTTTCATGACCTGCAGGATGCTCATACAGATGGAACTCTGGAAAGAGCGCTTGCACAGCTGGGACTGGACGATGCAGCCGTAACTCTGTCCGCCGGATATATTCGGCGTCAGATAAAAGCAGCTGGCAGCCTGGCGGATGACCGGACGATTCTGGTAGAACATTTCCGGGATTCGTCCGGACACAGCCAGCTGATGTTCCACTCCGTTTTTGGCAGAAGAATCCATACACCACTTGCGATTTTAGCGGCTCATATAGTGCGGGAACAGTTTGGGATTGAGACCGGGTGTGTAGATGAAGAGGATGGTTTTTTGCTCTATGCATACGGAGACCAGAGTCTGCCGGAAGGAGTGCTGTATCTGCCAGATCCTGCGGCATGTTCCCGTATACTGGAAATTCTGCTGCCAAAGACACCTGTATTTCATATGGCATTCCGGTATAACAGCGGACGTGCTCTGATGATGGGTGTAAAAGGAAACGGACGAAACCCTTTGTGGATACAGCGGCTGAAAAGTGCACAGATGCTGGAGCAGCTTATACGGGAGCCACAGCACCCGCTGATTCGTGAAACCAGACGGGAATGCATGCAGGAGTACTGGGACATGGAAGGACTACAGCAGCTGCTGACAGATATTCGTGCAGGAATAGTGGCAGTAAGAGAGTTTTATACAGAACTTCCCTCCCCTATGTCCCTGCCGCTGCAGTGGGCGCAGGAGGCTGCAATGATGTATGACTATGCACCTACGCCAGACGGGATTCATGCAGCTGTACAGGAAGCGCTAAATGAGGAAGCAGAACGGGGCCGGGAACTTCTCCGGCCGGACCAGGAAGCACTCGCACAGGTACAGGAGCTGTATGGAAAGCTGCCGGAAACGAAACAGCAGCTGCATACACTTTTGATGACACAGGGAGATCTGGCAGCCGGAGAACTGGACATTCCGGCACAATGGCTGGATGATCTGGCATATGAAGGAAGAGCCATTTACTTAGAGCAGGGGCTATGGATTGCGGCAGAACATGAAACAGAATATGCACAGGCGCTGAATGACGGACTGAAAACAGCGCAGATGCATATCATCAGGCGGATGCTTCGTTACCGGGGCGCGGCAGATGCAGAACAGACCGCAGAGCGCTATGACTTGTCACCAGCACAGGCGGAAAAAATTCTGGAAGAGCTTTGCAGCCGGAAAGAAGCAGTCAGGCATGATAACAGATATTATCATGCCATACTCTGGCAGCGGGCAAGAGCCCGTACGCTGAAACGGCGGCGGGAAGAAGCAAAGACATGT
This sequence comes from uncultured Eubacterium sp., assembly GCA_947653505.1. The sequence continues at coordinate 2,447 of CANTHI010000237.1, read as the reverse complement.
CCACCGGAAGCTTATGCAGCTTTACTATTCACAGAAATACAGTCCAGCGCTCCTGCGCAGGAGTATCTGGAGCAGACGTTAAAAAAATATGCCGGAACTGTATTGCCTGCACCTTTATGGGAAAGCATTGTACTTCCGGCACGGATAAAAAATTACCGGGAAGCACTGCTGGATACATTTCTTGCAGAAGGAACGATGTACTGGCATATGGACGAAAAAGGCGGGCTGTGCTTTGAACATCTGGAAAATGTGGACTGGGAAGCAGATGTTCGTGTGGATTTGACACAGCTGCAGGAAAAAGAAAAGCTGGTATATGAAACACTGTTAAAGCGCGGCGCCAGCTTTTTACAGCCGCTGAACCGTCTGCTGGCCGGAGAATCCGCACATGGAACGCTGCTGTCGCTGATGGCAAAAGGGTTGGTGTGCGCAGACAGCTTTGTTCCGGTACGCCAGTGGCTGGAGCTGGAAAAATCAAAAAAAATTGCACCAAAACGTCTGGCTGGCATGCGGGTAAAAGCGCTCCGTGCCGGACGATGGGATGTGGTCAGACCCATTCAGAAGCAGCTGCCGAAGCTGAAAACCGAGCAAAAGCTGGAAAACTGCTTTGACCGCTATCGGATTCTGAGCAGAGAGACTGCTGCAGCCGATGGAATGATCTGGCAGGAAGCATTGTCTGTACTTCGGATTTGGGAATATACCGGACAGGCCAGAAGAGGATATTTTGTCGAAGGAATGTCAGGAGCACAGTTTATTCGTGAAAAAGATTATGCATCGGTTGTACGCATACTGCAAAAACCAGAAGCAAAACTTGTATGGCTTCACGCTTCTGATCCTGCACAATGCTGGGGAAGTATACTACCACATAAAGAAGGCCGGAGTTTTTTACATGTACCCGGAACAGCCGTGGCCTGTTTTGCCGGACTTCCCGCAGCTGTAATGGAACGTCAGGGAAAAGTACTGCGCATCTTTGAAGAAAAACTGGCAGAAGCGTGTATTGAGGAATTTGTCAAAGCATTTCAGAGTGGAAGGATTTTTTACGGAGCAAAACGGATCGTGGTAAAAGAATATCCAAAAATAGCAGAAGATGCTTTGTCAAAAGCAGGATTTCGCAGGGAAATGCAGGAATATGTATTATACCGTTAGAATCTGTAAATAACTTATACAAATTACGCAGAACATCGTAGCTGTACCCCATTGAATGGTTTTCTTTAAACGTACCAGTCCAAAATCAGATTCATACCATCAGAAAACGCTGCCACAGGCTATGGAGCTGATTTCGGAGTGGTACTCCCAGAAAAAACAGGCAATTGTGGTTTTATCAGGTAATATGTGTAAGTTCTTTCTGCATAATTCTTTCATTCCGATTATGATAATGCCTTTATCGGATGACGAATGACCGTTTTTAATTTCCCAGGGCTTACTCTGCGGGCATCACTTAAATAAATCTCATGATGAAACCGCTGTTTTGTAATATCCAGCATATACCCCTGTGCAGACATATATGTATGCATTTGCGCAACCGTCTCTGGTTCTGTATCATAAGGCCCGATGTGCATACACTGCACGCACAAGCCTTCATGATAAGTCATAAATTCTATGTTCGAAACGTCCAGGTTCTTTTTCTCACAGACTTCGGCAACCGCCCAGTCAAAATCCACTTTCGTCACAAAGTCCGGCAGGCGTATCATGGATATGAACTGGAAATCCTCTTTTCGGGTATAGTCAATGCCTTTGGTATCCTCCTGCCACCAGAATCCTTCCAGCGGAGGAACAACATAATCAAAAAATCCATGAATCGGGTGCCCGCTTTTTTTACTCATTTTAATGGTAAACGCAACAGCGTAAAGTAGTCCAATAGAAGATTTGTATTCACCATTTTCTACGTTTGGATCTCCCTTCCCACGGACTGCGATATAATTCATAGATGGAATGTCTATAATACATGGTTTGTTTTTTGGCAGATAAAATTCCTTATATTCTTTCTTAAAATCAAAAGACTTCGTTTTCGGAGTTTGTACAGAATCCTTTTCACCGTCTTTTGCAGAAACAGTCTCTCCTAAGATCTCTTTTTGCTTTTTCCGGCTAAATCCGCTGAGTACCAGATCATAGGATTTATCCAGCATGTCTTTTAATAAATCATCTGGTACAGCTCCGTCAGGTTTTATGGAATTCCAGTGGACTTTGTTCATATAATATCCAGGTAATAATCCATGACCGCATCAAGATATTTCATCCGGATACTCGGCCCGGCAGAATACTCCAAAGCCCACCAGTTATCCCAATCGAAAATAACCGCCGCCTCTGCAGGTGTTCGTCCGTTCAGAAATACATCTCCCAATAATTCCAGTTCCCTTCCAAGCTTTTCAACCTCTTTGAAAACTCTAGTATCTTCTCTTCCTGCATGGTCAATGACCGCTCCATGATATTTCTCACATGCGCCGATACTT
>CANTHI010000236.1 GCA_947653505.1 uncultured Eubacterium sp. | reverse complement strand
AAACATGCCCACTTTTTTGTATTATTTTGGCTATGCGGACGCTGGGAAAAGGCGTCCGCATAGCCATTATTCAAAGTTTTAGAGAAAAAGTACCAATTACTATTGAATCTGCGTAACAGTCTGCACCCCTTCACCTTCCGGAGAATAAGTCAGACGGATCATATCTCCAACCTGATACCGGATAATCCCAATCAGGTTCTCATCAGACAAATCCACATCAAACAGCAGCTCGGAATGATCCAGTGCAATATAATAATGGGTATTACCCTCTATTACAACTGGCGCTGCTGCTGTTATTTTTCCTGTAATTGTTTCAAAAATATCCTGATTCTCATTGACTTTTGAAATCCCATTCGTCGCAAGCAGCGCCACGTAAGCTTTCTCACATTCTTTGACTGTATCCCCGATTGCAACCCACTGATATTTCTGTACATTAACCATCGCGTATTTCTTTACAAGCCCGGCGCCATCTTTTAATGCCATAAAATAAGTCGGCTGGTCAGAGATATTTAGCAGGAGCGGAAAAGTTGCACTGTATCCCAGATTCTGTACCTGACCTTCTGCGGAAGACATCGCGGAATCTTCGATTGCACCTTCGATTTTATAATATTTTGTTTCCATTGTACGCTGATTCATCAGGACAAATCCGACGTTGGACTGATCACCACTGACGGAAGTTACGCCTGTATAGACCCATACATCATCATCCAGCGCAATGTAATTATAACCGTTGGTTGCTTTTAGACAGTCTTTCTGTCCGAGAATACTGTTGAAAAAGCCGTGTTTGTAGATACCATAATAATTATACAGCTGCATCAGCAGCTCCGCCGAATATACCTTGTCAATCCAGTTTGGCACCTGATCTACCGGATAATTGGTGCATTCTCCTGTTACCGCGTTGCATAATACGACATTGCCAACGGTCTGGCCGCCAAATAAGCCGATGTTAAATTTTTTAACCGGACATACCCAGTATGGGGTGCCTTCGTCGTCGATTTCAAAAAAGATCTGATCATCAAAAATATAGGTTGGATAACGAAAACGCAGATGACGGTAAATATTGCGGTTAAAATATTCAGCTTTGGAATATTTTATCGACTGATCCAGTTTGACGCATTCGGTATTCTGTGTGGCCATATCGATTCTGATGTAGGCTGGAATACCGGATTTCTGATTGGTCAGCCATTTGATTTCATTTGCGTACACAAGCGGCGTCACGCGTACTGGTGTATCTTTATAATTGATCTGTGTATAATCAGAGCCTACTTCAAACTGGGATACCATATCTACCATACTGCCCATTTTACGGTTTCCGAGCAGCTCTGCAGAATCTTTGTCCAGAAGCGGTATCGTATTATAATTTGTCTGCTGGATATCCTCGGTAAAATCGCTCTCTTCTACTTCCATCAGCTTCTGATATTTCGCTGCGTTAATAATCGGAGAGGATAAAAGGTTTCCAACTGCAAAAATCAGCAGTGTCAGTAAAAACAAACCTGCTCCTAATTTTACGCCTTTCATTTCCTTTAACTGCTTTTCTGCTGACTGAACAGGAACCACAGGATCTTTCGAACGTTTTCTTAGCTTTGTAATGGCATATATTATTGTTACAAAAGCAATAAAAAGTTCTAATGCTGTCCAGAATCCCGCAGAATGAATATTGATTGCAGGAAGTGCCACATAATAATAAATACCAGCAGCCAGAAGTACGATTACCAGTAAAATAATAGTCCGGGTTATTTTTTTCATTGATTTCCTCTTTTCATTAATTGGATCTGTTTCATAAATGCGCCTTCAATTCTTGCATGGATACCATCCACACGGTCCATATTTTCCTTTGGGATAAATCCGCCTGCCATCTCATAATGACCGCCTCCATTTCCGCAGTTTTTTAATACAGCAGCTACCATCTTTCCTGCATCCAGCTCTTTGCGTTCACTGCGCACGGAAAATTTGATTCCATCTTTGCGTACAGCATAGACAATAGATACGTCCACAACATTGATAGAAAGTATAAAATCAGAGATAATTGCAATCAGGGCATCCGGACAATCCAGAGGAATCCATGCAAAACCAACGCCATCATTAATATAAATATTGTCGATCGCAGCGCCATATGCTTTCAGATCACTCAGTTCCAGCACATTATGATACATTGCTTTTAGTTTATCCACATCTGCCTGTTTATACACATAGGCAAACATATCCAGATCCAGATCTGTCACGCCCCTGATAAAATCAGCCGTATCTATTTTAATCCCGTAGGCAAGGGCTGCAGCCACAGACGCATCCATCGGCGTATCTGTCAGGTAAAAATATTCCGCAATCAGCGTGGAGCAGGCTCCAGCTTTACGTATATCCCGATACTGATACACACATTCCACGAATGTCGGATGATGATCGATGCACGCCACTTCATCCCCGATCAGATCTGTCAGATTTGCATTATATTTCTGGGAATCCACTGCAACAATATAATCTTCTGCAGACATATTTTTCAGATTGTCTGCTGTCAGCACATCAATCTGAAACAGTTCAAACATTTTCTTTGTACTCAGTTTTTCTACCTTACCATCGTAGCAGATCTGTGCGTCCACACCATGATATCTTAAAAAGCTTTGCAGTCCATATGCACTTGCAACCGCATCCGGATCCGGATAATTGTGTGTCTGGATATAGTTTTTATGTCCTCTTAAAAGCTCTACTAACTGTAATGGATTCATCGTTTTCATTCCTTTTCTTTATGCAAAAACCACCACACGGATGTCCATGTGGTGGTCCTGATTGTCCTAATCCTGTACGTATGGCATCAATGCAACATGGCGTGCTCTCTTAATCGCTGCTGTAAGAGCTCTCTGATGCTTTGCACAGTTTCCTGTAATTCTTCTAGGAAGAATCTTTCCTCTTTCAGAAATATATCTTTTTAATTTATTAACGTCTTTATAATCAATCACGTTGTCTTTCCCACAGAAAACACATACTTTTTTCCTTCTGTGCATAGTTCTTCTGCGTGGGTTGTCGCCTCTCTCAGTTCTATTGAAAGCCATTGACTATTACCTCCTGCTAAAATCCAGTCCGCCTGGCGGTCTGCTAATTAAATGGTAACTCTTCATCTATTCCATCCGGAATATTCATAAAGCCATCGCCTGCTGCGCTAGGTGAAGGCCTGTCTGCCGGTGCAAATCCACCGCCAAAATTATCAGATCCGGAACCTGCGTTTTTACTTTCCGCAAACTCCTGATCTTCTACAACAACATCTGTCGTATATACTTTCTGTCCATCCCGGTTTGTATAACTTCCTGTCTGGATACGACCGGTTACTACGATCTTTAATCCTTTCCGGAAATATTTCTCTGCAAACTCTGCAGAACGTCCAAATGCCACACAGCCAATGAAGTCCGCTGTCTGCTGATCGCCTCCATTATTTCTTACGAAACGTCTGTCTACGGCTAATGTATATCTGGCAACTGCTGTTGACTGTTCTCCCTGAGAATAACGGATCTCGGGATCTCTTGTCAATCGTCCCATAAGTATTACTTTATTCATACCACGATCTCCTTTATCGGTTATGCCTCGTCTTTACGAACACATAAGAACCGAAGAACGTTGTCCATAATACGGACTTTCTGCTCGATCTGTGCTGGTGCTGTAGCAGCTGCATCAAACTGGATAAAATAGAAAAAGCCATCGCTCATCTTCTGAATCTCGTAAGCTAACTTCTTTTTACCCCATTCTTCTACTTCGGTAATTGTACCGCCGGCACGGGTCACATACTCTTTTGCCTTCTCAACTACTGCTGCTCTCGCATCATCTTCGATTTTAGCATTCACAACGAGCGCTAATTCATACTTGTTCATGCGAATTGTACCTCCTTTTGGTCTCTGGCCTTTTCCTCTGGAAAAAGCAAGGAATTTATCATATCACAAATACAGATGATAGCATGATTACTCATGATTTGCAAGCTGTTTTTTGATTTTTTTTACATTTTTTTCTGCCTGCTTTCTGGCAATCATAATCTGATGGCCACATCCCATACATTTCAGACGAAAATCAGCGCCCGTACGAAGTACTTCCCATTCATAACTGCCGCATGGATGCTTTTTCTTCAGTTTCAGAATATCTCCAGGATCAATATCCATCCATCCATCCTTTCCCGTACAGAAACGCTAAATCTGAATCTGGGCAAATACTTCTCCAATGCTGCCCTGAATCAGCAGATCTGCACGCTTGTCCATCGGTGTTGCCGATTTATTAATCAGTACCAGTTTATTTCCTCTGTAATAATCAATCAGACCAGCTGCCGGATACACGGCCAGCGAAGTACCTCCGATGATAAGTACCTCTGCTTTAGAAATATACATAACAGCTTTCTGCATCGTCCAGGTATCCAGACCCTCTTCATACAATACAACATCCGGTTTGATATCTCCGCCACATTCATCGCAAAGCGGAACTCCTGTGTTGTTTTTCATATAAAAGGCATCAAATTCTTTCCCACATTTTCTGCAATAATTGCGATGGACACTCCCATGAAGCTCCAGTACTTCTTTACTGCCTGCCATCTGATGCAGTCCGTCAATATTCTGGGTAATCACAGCTTTCAGCTTTCCAGCCTGCTCCAGTTCAGCCAGTTTTAAATGCGCCGCATTTGGTTTTGCGTCTAAACATAACATTTTATCATGATAAAAGCGGTAAAATTCATCGGTTTTACTCATATAAAATGAATGACTCAGTATCGTCTCCGGAGGATAATCATATTTCTGGTTATACAGTCCGTCCACACTCCGAAAGTCCGGTATTCCGCTCTCGGTAGAAACTCCTGCTCCGCCAAAAAAAACAATATTATCAGACTCCGATATTATTTCTTGCAGTTTTTTCATTTCTTCTGTCAGCATCCTAATTTCCTTCTTCCTAATCCAGATATTTCTATTTGCTAATGTTGTATAATTATATTTGCTAAAGTTAACTAATTTATTTGTTAAAATTATATATATTTCCTTTTAAGATACTTTACTTAAAATAAATACCTGGCCAGCAGGACACTCATCATCGTTCCCGCAATCGTTGCAAGCATTGCCCCATATAGCGTCCAGCGCGTCTTTTTTATTTTTACAGCCATAAAGTAGACAGACATGGTATAAAATACTGTTTCCGTAGAACTCATCATAATCGAGCTGATCATACCTGACAGGGAATCTGTTCCAAACTTTTTAAAAATATCCAACACAAGACTTGTCGCTGCAGAATTAGAAAACAGTCTTACGACAAATACAGGAACCAGTTCCGCAGGAATCAGTCTGTCACCAATCAGCTGACTGAACACTGCTGATACCGCATCTAACAGACCGGAAGCTCTTAAAATACCGACTGCTGTCATCAGTCCGATCAGTGTCGGCATAATTTTAATCACCGTACGGAATCCATTTTCGGCCCCATGAATAAAATCTTCATAAATATTTTGTTTCTGTATGAATCCTGTCACTACAATATAAAAAATCAGGAGTGGAATCATGGTATTGGATAAAAATAGAATCAGTTTCATACACATACCTGTTTTTTAAATTCTTCTATACTTATTCTATCTTTATGCCAGGATACTACATTTTATGTATCAGCTGTTTATGTTTCCGCATATTATGTTTCTGCATCTGATATTTTAATTCCGGTATAATAATACTCCAGTATCTTCTTATAACTGCTGCCCTCCTTCGCCATTTCATTCGCACCATACTGGCTCAATCCATATCCTTGTCCGTAGCCTTTTGTAACAATACGCACCTTTCCATCTACTTCCCTGACTGAAAAACAGGCAGAATTTAGCGCAAATACATTCCGAAATTCATCCCCTGTAATTTTCTTCCCAGGCAGCTGGACAATCATCACGTAAGAAGCACTGTCCCGTTTTACAACAGATGCCATTTTATCAATCTCCTCTTCCGGAAACCGGATATCTGGATAAGCAGACCTGAGTTTATTCCGGAACTGCTTTTTTGATAAAAATTCTATTTTTAAAAACCGTTCACTACTGACATCTGTCATGCTGGAAACAGATTTTAAATAAGAAACACTCTTTTTAACGCGCTTACAAACGCGGGAGCGGAATCCGCGAATTATCCGTTCTGC